>JABXIR010000218.1 GCA_013372965.1 Gammaproteobacteria bacterium | reverse complement strand
GACTTGTAATCAGTAGGTCGTAGGTTCAACTCCTATCACCAGCTCCATATTTAAAAACGAGGTTATGTGCCTCGTTTTTTTTTGCCTGAACGGAGGTGATTAGAATGCGACCGAAGTTTTATAGTGATTCGATGCTCTGTAGTCACTATGACAACTTGTTGGCGTTACTAAACCCATCGAGCTACCGCTACCCTGAAGCAGAGGAGATAGCACAGCCACCCAATACGCACGATTTGTATCACCTCCTCCTGAATCGGCGCACGCAGTTCGAACCCATCATCAATCGCGCTGCTGACTCGTTTCCATTTCGACTGGGAAAGTACGCCGAATCTCTCATCGCTTTGGCGCTTGAGCTCCAGAAACCTTATCTCAAAATGCGTTACCTGTGTGGCTTGCAAATACACAATAAATTTGGGGCGACTCAGGGAGAGCTCGATTTTATTGTGGCGCGCGATACCAACGTCGAGCATTGGGAGTTGGCAGTTAAATATTACTTGGAATGTGTTTTAACGAGCGGCGTGTCGATGTGGCTCGGACCGCAATTAAAAGACGCATTGAGTCTCAAGTTGACGAAGTTTCGCGATCAGCAAGTTCCGCTGGGTCAGAGATACGGCCAAGACGTGCTGTCTGATTTTGGCGGGTCTGGGCCGCTTAACTCGAAATTATTGGTACCCGGGCGGCGGTTCTATGAAGGTAGTCACTTCTCGGACGGTGTTTGGTTAAGGTGGTGTGATTTTTCGGATCATTCAGGTTTTTACTGTATCGTACCTCGGAGGTGCTGGATTAACCCGTTTGCTCACACAGTGCGACAGAAGGCATCGGCCAGCGAGTTGTCTAATGCGCATTCAGGCGAACAGCTAATGATTGGTCGAGTGTTGGGCGATGTTGTCTCAGAGGTCGCTTTTCTGGTTCCAGACGATTGGAAACAATGTGCGGAAGTTTATGCTAAGGAATTGCTGCGGGAAGAATAATGCGAGCGAGGTCCCCCCTGCGCCCGCGCAGCTTATAAGTCTCAATTAAACGCGCTTCTTTTTGTTATATCGCTATATTTATTATTGTTATTAGTATTACTTTTTTTGTTATTTATTGTTGTTATGTGTTTTTCGTTATTATTTTTTATTGTTGTTATGTTCAGAGTTGTCAAAGGTTTGACACGTCCTGACCAAGATATAGCGAATACCGTGCCAACTTTTGCAAAGTGCCAATAAACTGCGGTTATCCGATCGTGTTAGTCCGAGTTTTGCGCTGCAAAACAAGTGGCTCGAACTGTTACTTTTGTTACCATTTAGTCTCGGTCAATAGGGCGATAGCCATACCAAGTCGGCGTGAGTGGCAGCGACTCGCTGCACGGAGTGAGTTGAATGTATTGGCCTGCAAGTTCATGTAATTCGAGGCAGTCATCCACCGCGTAGACATCGTCGCGATGGGTTTGTTCATGACCGGCTAACAACGATTCCAAAGCGTGCTTTTTAGCGGTAGCCTCGTTGCTCGCCACGAACAGACCAATATCATGAAATTCAAGACATTTTCCCGCACGATAACCACCTACATTTACAAAATATAGACGCTCAGATGATTGGCTCGGTTTGTCACTGACGGTTACATCGAAACCCTGCGCGTGACTGATTTCAGTATAGCTATCGAGGTGCAGTCCCTTCGCGTCACCAAACCACTGTCGTCTGAGCTCTGGAATACATTCGTCGATTGACGTCCCAATGACGAATCGTACGTCGTGAACTTCGATGTTTGAATTGCCACAGTTTCCGCCAAGTACGGCCATAAATAGTTTGTTCATCATTGATCTCATTACGTGTTAACTTGGGTTGATACTAAGAGATAAACCGATTTGAGGCTATCAAGATGCATTGTTTACACATTCTAAAGTCTGATTTTACCCAAATGAGGTGGGTCACACGAAACGACGCGGTCTTAAAGGAAGGTGAGGTGAGACTTCGCCTCAAGGCCTACTCTCTGACAGCAAATAACGTGTCTTATGCTTTGGCAGGAGATTCTCTTGGCTATTGGCGGTTTTTTCCAAGCCAAGATGATCTCTGGGGGCAAGTGCCCGTGATGGGAGTTGCGGAAGTTAGCGAATCTACTATCGGCGAATTAGCCGTTGGGTCGTTAGTTTGGGGTTGGTTTCCAATGACGGATGCGCTGGTCGTAGAGCCTGGGCGAATGACTCGATACGGTTTTACAGACGTTAACCCCGAGCGTGGTGATAATGCTGCAATTTATCGACGTTATGAATTCTTCGAGGACGACGAGCTACGTCACTATCGAATGTCATTGAAAGGTCTATTCACGACGTCGTGGCTTTTTGCCCAAAGCTTACGACTCGAGCGTTATAGCGAAACGAAGCAAGCGGTACTGACGAGCGCATCGAGCAAAACCGCCTTAGCACTAGCGCACGAACTACGGGCGCAAAATATTCTCGTCGTCGGGTTGACCAGTGGGTCAAATAAACGCTTTGTTAAAGAGACGCAACTCTATGACGAGGTGTATAGCTATGATGAAGTCCGAGCGTTGAGCAAGGCGGCCACGGTGATTGTCGATTTCGCAGGAGATAGTGGGTTGCTTGATGTTATTAGCGAATACCTCGGGGATAACCTAGTTCACTGCGGGTTGATCGGCGCGACCAAGAATTTACCCAAAAAAGGCGGTGTTTTGGCGGAGAAACGAAAGTTTTTCTTTGCGCCTCATGCCGCAGAAGAGTTGGCAGAAGCGGGGTTGTTCGACCCGTCCGCGGTAGATCGGTCTTTGATCGAGTTTTCACGATGGGCTTCAGGGCTTGTCGACCTAGTGACGCTTGCGACAGATGCTGAAGTCGAGCAAGGTTGGTTGGATTTACTGGGGAATCGAGTCGATCCCGATAAGATGTTGGTTGTCACACGCTGAAGTGGAGGGACTTCAGCGTGTGGACGCAGAGGCAAAGTCTCAGCGTACGCAAGAGCCAGGGAGATCGCCTGCCGATGCGCGCTGCAGTGAAGGAGAGGATTCGATGGTGTTATCGGGTCCGATTCGATTGTAGTTCGATGCGTGTTCTTCGGCGATGTACAGTTCGCCCGACGAATCCGCAATGTAATAGTCGACGTCAAGTCGTCGCGTCGCTTGGCGATCCAGCGACGACATAGAGCGGTTGTTGAGTCTTACGTTATCGCGGCCGCTGGTTCGGAATAGCGCAACAGTTTCTGCGTCGGATGAGTGTGCTAGTGTCACGCGCCCGCCGTCATCTCGTGCGTCAAGGCGTGACCAGGCGTAGCCGTACTGACCGTCCACTTGGAACACTTCGCCAATGTAGACTCGGTCGTCACTGACCGAAAGCGGGTTGACGACATTTAATGCGGCGATGGCCGCGGATTCAGCCGTATCAAATTGATCCGTTGATAAACAGGCTGCGTTGGCCGCGCCCGTTGCGAGTAGTGCGATGGCAGTAGTGAATGTTTTGTTCATATCAGTCGTCCTTTTCGAGGGGGTTCCTTAGTTAAACAAAGAGCGTAATGAGCTCACTTGTAATAATTTCGACGACCGCAGATGGGTGAGGGATGCAAAAATATTTCAGTTATTCGGTATTCCGAAATTATTTATGCAAAAAATAGCGGAATTTGAGCAGGTTTCTAATAAATGGGTGAATTAAGCGACCCTAGTTTATAGTGTTAACACAGACTAAAGATTATTGGACTTACCATGCCAACTCACATCTTGCAGGTTAATCAGTTGTATCGACGCTTCGGAGATGTCCAGGCCGTTAATGGCATTAGTTTTAGCGTAGCGGCTGGAACATGTTTCGGGCTATTGGGGCCCAACGGAGCGGGAAAGACCACGACCATCGAGATTCTGGAGGGCGTCAAACAAGCCGACGACGGAGAGGTGATGTTCGAGGGTAAACCAAGGACATCCGAATACGCGAAAATGATCGGTATTCAGTTTCAGCATACCGCGCTTCAGGACTTCCTCACGGTGCGTGAGTCGCTCGACTTGTTTGCTGCGCTCTACCCCAATCCCCGTTCTGTGGATGAACTTATCCAGCTATGCGCACTTGAGGACTTTATAGATCGCGACAACCGCAAGCTGTCGGGGGGACAAAAGCAACGACTGTTATTGGCTATAGCGTTAATTAATCAGCCTAAGTTAGTGTTTCTCGACGAGCCAACGACGGGCCTTGATCCGCAGGCTCGGCGTCATTTTTGGTCGTTAATTCGATCCATTAAAGCACAAGGCACGACGATTATACTGACGACTCATTATATGGATGAAGCAGAGCAGCTGTGCGATGAGATCGCGATCGTTGATCGTGGAGAGATCATTGCGAGCGGCTCGCCCTCGCAACTGTTAAACGCTCATTTCGAAGGTGCAATTATATCGCTTCCAGATGCCGATGACCTTCAAGCGGTCTTTGCTGACGTGACGAAAACCGAGACGGGGGCAGATTACATCAGCTCGGATGTTGCGGGCGACTTGGCGAAGCTTCAGGCGAAGGGCATATCCTTAGACGGACTATTGGTAAAACATCCGAACTTAGAGGACTTGTTTTTGAAACTGACCGGACATTCCTTGAGGGCTTAATATGAAAGCATTTTGGGCGATATTCAAAGCACGAAATATCGAGTTCTGGAGAGACAGAGCAACCTTAGGTTGGAACTTGATGTTCCCGGTTCTATTGATCATTGGCTTCGCTTTCATGTTTAACAATGACGATAAAGTCCAGTATCACGTTGGTTGGGTCGGCAACAGCGACGACCGAGCGCAGTTTCTCGATACGACTTCGCTTCGTTATGTTGATTTCATTGAGTACGAAGACCTCGAAGCTGCGCTCGAAAAGCTTCGTTACCACCGAGTTGATTTAGTCGTAATGCCCGGTGATCTTTCGATTCAGTATTGGTTGAACGACGACAGCCCCTCAGGGTACATCACAGAGCAATTGGTTCGGTCGAATCTGCTAGTTACCGCCGAAGCCGCCTCCGTGACGGGCGAGCCGATTCGTTACCTCGATTGGGTTGCGCCAGGCATCTTGGGGATGAATATGATGTTTAGCTGTCTCTTCGGTGTAGGCTATGTCATCGTCCGTTATCGAAAGAATGGCGTATTGAAGCGTTTTCAAGCCACGCCCGTGACGCCGTTTATGTTTCTAAGCGCGCAAGTGGCATCGAGGTTGCTCGTGGTGCTCTTCATTACCACCTCGATCTTCACGGCAATGGCCTTGCTGTTCGACTTTATCATTAAGGGTAATGCAGCTGCCCTATTGTTGATTGCCGCCTTGGCCGCAATGTCGATGATTAGTCTTGGGCTGCTCGTCTCGGCGCGCTCTGGCAGTGAAGAGCTTGCGGGTGGTCTGCTTAATTTAATTACTTGGCCCATGATGCTGCTCTCCGGAGTCTGGTTTTCGCTTGAGGGTGCGGCCCCTGCAATTCAGTGGGCAGCAAACATATTCCCGCTCACGCACGCGCTTTCAGCCGCCCGCTCAGTGATGCTTGATGGGGGGAGTTTAGTCGACATTGCCCCTTCTCTAATCACGCTTTTCGTCATGACGTTGGTCTTTCTCGGAATCGCCGCTAGATTGTTTAAATGGGGAGATAATTAATTTACCTACATAACGTAGGGTTATATAATGCGGGCAGTGATTATTAGGGCCCACCATGGTTAACAACTTCGAAGATCTCTTGACGCTCTGCGATAAATACGACATCGCAGGGCCGCGTTACACCTCTTATCCAACTGCACTGGAAATGAACGATTCAAAAGCAAGGGAAGACCGATCAGCGCTGATTGCGTCGCGACCTGAACAACCGATTGCCCTATACGTTCATATCCCGTTTTGTCACAAGCTTTGCTATTACTGCGGCTGTAATAAAATTGTGTCGAATGACCAGTTCAAAGCCGAGCGCTATGTCGATGCGCTTATCAAAGAGCTTCAACAGCTCGGGGACTCGATTAGCGGACGGAAGCTGCGATCGTTGCATTTAGGAGGTGGTACTCCGAGTTTCTTAACGTCAAGTCAAATTGCTCGATTGATGACGGCCATCGAGTGCAGTTTTTCAAAGAGCCAGGTGTTCGAGGCCAGTATTGAACTCGACTCTAGAAGCATCGAGGTTGATTACATCAACCTATTGTGCGATCTCGGCTTCTCTCGATTGAGCATCGGGATACAAGATACCGATGAATCCGTGCAGAATGCGATTAACCGAATTCAGAGCTCCGAGCATATCGGCGACTTGGTTAGGCGAGCAAAGTCACTCGGGTTTAAGTCAATTAATGCCGATCTGATCTATGGATTACCAAGGCAGAGTCTGGTGACTTTCAAAAAGACGGTCGACGATGTTGTCCAGTTTGGCTTTGATCGCGTTTCCCTGTTTAGTTATGCACATTTGCCGAGGCGGTTTAAAGCTCAGCGACTCATCGCAACGGACGAACTCCCCGTTGGGCATGATAAGTTAAAACTAATGCTGTCAGCGCAGCGCTGGTTAGCACAAGCGGGGTATCGTGAAGTGGGAATGGATCATTTCGCTTTGCCGAGTGATGAGTTGGCGCAGGCCGCCGAATCGGGCTCACTAAACAGAAACTTTCAAGGATATACCGCCGACCCAGATATCGATCTACTGGCGATTGGTGTTAGCTCGATCAGTGACATCAATGGTACGGTGTTGCAAAATGATAAAGCCTTAAAAGACTATTATGCATCGATCGATGGCGGCTTATCGCCAGTCGCCGTGGGCTTCGATCGACTGCCGGAAGACTTATTAAGAGGTTGGGTGATTAAGGCGTTGATGTGTCAGTTTAAGGTCGATAAACGTCAGTTTGCAGCGGCTTATGGTGTGAGCTTTGATCGATACTTTGCCAGCGAGATCGAGCAGCTCAGTGATTTGATGGAGGATGGCCTCGTCTCCAATGATGAGGTCGAGCTTAGAGTGACTCATCGAGGTTTGCTTTTTGTAAGACGAGTTGCGATGGCTTTCGACGCCTACCTCAGCGCAAAGCGTCAGCCAGCTTTTTCGAAGGTTGTGTAGCACACGTTACAGTGTGCTACCCAAGTAAAAATACAAGCTATCGGTTTGTCCTTCGGCACGTCCATACGCTAAGAATATCGGCCCAATCGGACTGTCGATACCAAGGTAAACGGCACCCGTCTCGATCGTATCGTTCCAGCGAATGTCCGAACGCTCACTCCAAACATTGCCTCGCTCGTATGCGGCGCCGACGAACACCGGCGACTTGAACAAGCCAAAATCATTTTCGAGCAGCTGATATCGATAGTTAACGTTGCCGTATCGGAGATGGTTTCCCGCGATAGAGTTCGGTGGGAGACCCGATAGATTCATGAATCCGCCAAGCTCGAAGAGCGTTACGCCTGAGGCGAGATCGTCACGACTGAAGCTCTCACCGCGAAGCGTCGCGGAAACGGTATGATCGCCCCAGCTACCGACACTATCCGCACGGAACTGAAATGTATTAGGAGAGCTCTGAATATTGGCGATCTCATCGTCGGATGATTCGCCTCGAAGCCAAATTCGGTGGCCCTTACGCGGGAACACAAGCGAATCCAGCGAGTCGTAAATGAAATCGGTATAGAAGCCATCACGACTATAGTCGAGTCGTTGCCCGTTTAAGAGCGATCCTTGGACGATTGGCAGTCTCACGTGACCGCTAGCCGCAAAGTATCCCGCTTCGATCCGTGTACGATCGTTAAAGTTCCAACCGGTGCCGAGCCAGGCAGATGACTCGCTCATCATGTAATTGACAGTGCCTATTTGATCGTTGGTGTCGCTGCGATAATCTCGGTAGAACTCAGCGCCGGTCGTCCAGTAGTGGTTGAGTGGCGCCCATTCAAACGGGAGGTAGAGCTCGGTTCGAAGGCGCTTATCCGTGCCGCCGATGAACGCCGTTCGCCATTCTGCACCGATATCATTGAGGTTGGTGAGTGTCCACACACCACCGACTTCAAATTGACTGTTGCCGCTGAAGTCGTCTTCGAAGCGAATCGTGAAATCGAGGTAGCCTGGCCCCCAGCTTTTTTCTTGAAGGTCAACGACGAGCTCTTGTCCTTCCTCGGTTGTGTTAAGGGAATAATCTGCGCGCTCGAAAAGGTCTAGGGCGTACACGTGATTTAGGCGTGACTGAATCAACGACATATTTGTTTCGTCACCCACGTTGATGTCGAGTCTCTCAAGGATGATGTCGTTTCGAAGAGGTGAGTTGTTGTTAACGGTAATGCTAGTAATATGAGATTCGACGCGATCTAGAGATTGGCGTCGCTCGGCGTATTGGTTCCATTGGGCATCATCTAGGGATAACTCGTTTAGACGGTCTCTCTGGTTATCGGCTTCGTTGTAGCCAACCGGTATTGATTGTAACAGCCCATCAAAGTTGAGCATATCGACGCCGTCGTTTCTTGGTTGCAAGAGAATGTCGTTTGGTTCGAGTAATGATATCTGCTGGTTTACGTTTTGCTTGATGAGAAAGTCGACGAGCTGATTGAGCACCGAGACCGCATTAGTGAGCTCTTCGCGCGTGGGAAGTTTCGTACCAATCTCAACCGCGATGACGATATCGGCCCCTAACGATTTTGCGACCGAGACGGGCAGGTTGTTGGCGACACCGCCATCAACGAGCAGTCGTCCGTCGTGCTCTAGAGGTTTGATGACACCTGGAATCGACATGCTGGCTTGCATCGCTGAGACCAAGCTACCCGATTCAAGAACGACTTCTTCCCCTGTTTCGAGATCAGCTGCAATCGCTCGATATTGTATCGGGAGGTCATCAAAACTTCTGAAATTCGGTAGCATTCCGACAGAGCGCTGAATTAACTCTCCCATTCGCTGTCCTTGGGACACGCCTTGCGAAAATTTAAATTCTGAGCCATCAAAGCCTAATCCGAGCTGGATTGGGAAGTTATCTTCCTGCTGTTTTCTGCGAAGTGGTGCGTCCTCTCGGGAAACTTGATCACCCAAGCCTCTTGCCCAATTATTATTCGCGAGGATCGCTTCTATCTCGTCGGGGGATTTGCCTGACGCATAGAGTCCACCAATAAAGGAACCGATACTTGTGCCCGTTATGATGTGAACGGGTACTCGGCTTTCTTCCAGGGCACGCAAGACGCCGACATGAGCGCCGCCACGAGCACCGCCGCCACCTAGCACGAGAGCGATACATGGCTCATTGGG
>JABXIR010000138.1 GCA_013372965.1 Gammaproteobacteria bacterium | reverse complement strand
CCATTCCAGCACAGACTCGCTAATCGTCTCTCCTGGCGTTAGCAGCGGCACGCCCGGTGGATACGGAGCCAGCAGATCCTGGGCCACTCGACCAATAAGCGCTCGATTAATACCACCGTTCTGATCGTAAAGTGGAATATCCACATGCTCTAATTTGAGCGCATCTCTTGGACGAAGAAACTTCGCCTCAGGTAGTGGTAGTTTGGGCAACGCGATACCTGCTGACTTGGCCGGAGCAGACGCGTACTTCGCCGCAATCGCCTTTAGTGCCGACAAAAAGCGGTCAACTTTCGACTGCGTGGTACCAATGGTGATCAGCAACGATAATGTGTGCTCAGTATACTTTTCAACCTGAATTTGGTATTCGTCGAGCAACAGGTTCTGTAATTGACTGCCGTTTAAAGCGAACCCGCGGAGATCAATCGTCAGCTTCGTTGGATCGAAGCTGATGTTATCGTCTACCAAATCCTTTGAAATAATCTCTGAGCACATCAGTACCCGTAAATTCGGAAGCTCATTCACCTCAGTACGTATGGTCTCAGCGTACTTTAATGCCGTGTCCAAGCGACTAAAACCTTCCATGCTTGCCTGCATACGAGCAACGTCAAGACTCGCTAACATCGAATACTGTGGGCTCGTTGACGCATGCATGTTGAAATATTCTTGGAAGCGGTGCTCATCAAAGTCTGGATCATTAACATGAATCATTGATGCCTGTGAGAACGCCGAAAGCACTTTGTGGGTACTTTGAGTCACATAGTCTGCTCCACTTTCTAAGGCGGTAGGTCGCAACCTAGGATGGAAGTACCCGTGCGCAAACCACGCTTCATCTACCACGACTTTAATACCGTGACGGTGTGCGTGCTCGACAATCGGCGCCATATCATAACGGAGACCATCGTAAGTACAGCTCGTCAAAAATATCAGCACCGCATCTGGGTTTTCGTCGATCGCCTTAAAAATGTCGGATCGGCTGACCGGCCCCATCAGTCCTAGCTCAAGGTTGCAGGTTGGCTCTAACCAGATCGGTTGAGCGCCTGACATAATAATTCCATGGTGAACCGACTTGTGGCTTCCCCGGTCGACCAAGAGTTTATCACCGGGTTGAATCAATGCTTGCAGAATCACTTTATTGGCCGTTGACGAGCCATTCGTCGCGAAATACGTGTGTTGAGCACCAAAGGTAGTCGCCGCTAGGTTTTTAGCCTGAGCGATCACACTGTGCGGCTCGTGTAGTGAATCGAGCTCAGCCACACTGACCGACAAATCAAGCGCGAAGACGTTCGCTCCAACCAAGTCGTAGAACTGCTTTGCCCATTGGCTGTGACTCAGTGATGATCCACCGAAGTGCCCAGGTGTGTGCCACGAGTCACGTGACGCACGGACATAATCTGCTAGAGCATCTGCGAACGGTGTATGACGTCGTTTGCCAATCGCTTGGACCACACTATTGTAAACCTGCAAAACCGGTTGGTCGGTCATTCCAACAATTGCATCAAAGCCAAATTCGTTGCACAGCGCTTTCTCGTCGTTGGTTAATGCAGAAGAGCCTTGCCCCACCAACAAATTAACTTCGGCACGAAGTTCCTTGATTCGTTGAATGAGTGACGCTTGTATCGGAAGACACAGAATTAATGCCTGTAAGTCACCATCGTGTGTTAAGGCGTCAACTAAGCCCTCTTCGCTCGATAGTTCGTGGAAACTGTACTCGATATCGCTTGGATGCTCGTCAGCACAGCGCTGAAGATCTGCGATCCATTCACGTTTTGAGTTGGCGGTCGTCGTAAAGACGGCGATGTTCGCTTTCATGAATTGAAGAAGCCTCGTATTAATTCTTATCCGGCTAATGTGCCAATACCATTAAGCACATTGTAGGCCGTTAATAATGTGTGGAAGTCTGCTTTAATTCAAGATTGACACGTCGAAGATTCATCTAAATTTCGGATAAAATTGAATAGATTATCCTTCGACGGTGGAAAGTTTAGCTTTTCGCTTTATAAGATGCGTTTTTTCCGGAGCGAATGCCTGCACGACCCATGTTAATACCAACCTCACTGACAAACTCCAAGAATGCTTGTTTGTCGCCAACATAGTCGTTAAAGAATGGATTGTGCCAAAGTTCGACGGCCCCCTGAGCGAGCGCCCAGCAAATGCCGTAATGAAATGCTGGATCAACATCTTCAAGTGCACCGATGTCGATACGATGTTTAATCATTTTGTTCAGTCCGTCACGATTAGAGGCCCGTAATTCGTGTAAAGCCGCGATCTGCTCGGCAACACTCGGGTCGTAACGGAGTTTTTCTTCTAGTCGTTGAAACAAACGATCGCGCTCAGGATGGCTCAGTCTAAACTCAAAATAAATGCGCGCAGCGGCAGCTGATGAGTCTTTGAGGGCTTCCTGAAGTGAATTTGTGAGTTTCTTTTCGTAATCTAATAAGAGCTGGACGTAAATCTCGCCCTTTGAACGGAAGTGTTTGTATATCGTACCTTTACCGATATTGATATGCTCGGCAATGCTTTCAACCGTTACACGGTCTTCGCCTTGAGCAATTAGTAATTCGAGCGCAGCATCGAGAATAGCTTGCTCACGCGCACGGAACTGCTGAACTTTTTTATGTGCTCGTTCGATGCTTGATGTAAGATGCGTACTCATACGCTAACGACCCTCTTTGAAAATTAAACAACTGCCGAGATTTCTATGTCCCAAATTTTAGAGCAATTAATCAGTATTTTGAATGTTGAAAGCTCAACAAATGATAAATTTATCGCTCGAAACGTAAATATTGGACTTCCAAGAGTTTACGGGGGCCAAGTTTTGGCGCAAGCGTTGTTTACCGCATCGCAAACTATAGACGGTATGTTACCACATTCATTGCACGCTTACTTTCTTAGACTTGGCGACCCAACGACTCCGATTCACTACGAAGTTGATCGCATCCGCGATGGCAAAAGCTTTTCAACCCGCCGTATCGTAGCGCGCCAGAACGACCACGCCATTTTCAATATGTCGTGTTCGTACCATAAAGGCGAAGAGAGCAAATCGCATCAGAGATCCAATGTAGAGTTTCCGTCGGGTCCTGAAGCGTATAAGTCGCTCGAAACGCATCGTAATGAATTTGCCGCCGCGCACCCTGCATTCGCACACATTGCGAACATTCCGATGCCAATCGAGATCCGTCCTGTCGACTTTTTGGGTTTCTTCCAACCGAAAAAGGCCGAAGCAACGTCTATGGCTTGGGTAAGAGCCAATGGCACCGTTCCAAACGACCCGATCATTCACCGTGGTCTGTTGGCGTTCATCTCCGATATGGGCTTACTGGGTACTGCTGCGCGCCCGCACGGTTTTAGCCTGATGGAACCAACTATCATGGCTGCAAGCCTAGACCACTCAATGTGGTTCCACGAAGACGTCAATCTTAATGACTGGTTACTCTACGTTACGGATAGCCCAACGATGCAGAGTGCACGAGGCTTCACTCGAGGTGAGTTTTTTACTCAAGAAGGCAAGCTCGTGGCGTCCACAGCGCAAGAGGGTTTAATCCGTGAGCTCACTCGTTAGTGAGTCAAAAGCGCCCCCCAAAAAAGGGGCGCAAGAAACACTGTGCTAGAAGTTAAGGCCTCGACGCTTCGGCGAATAGCTGTAGTCTTCTTGACCCACTATATCGACCCCACATTGAAGCGTATCCAACCAATTTAGAAACAAGTCCTTCGAGTGCTTATCAAAATACGCCCCATGCTGAGGAACAATATAATCGACCTCTAACCCTCGAATCATCTGGGTCCAAAGTCGTAGTACCTTGTTGGAGCACATGTATCGCTTGTGAAAGCCCTCCATAGAACCGACGTGTTGCTGGAAATCTTCGACGGGTTTACTTTCATCGACTCCACCGACCGACGCACCAACATCACCGGAAAACAAAACCTTGGAGATTTCATCATAGAAATGAAAGTTACCGACAGAATGCAAAAAGTGCCCAGGCACACAATGCAGCTTCGTCCCGCCAAGCGTTACCGCACCACCCTCATCACCAATCGGTATGATCCGCGCCTCTAAGTCTTGCCCTGTATTTCCTTGCATGTAGCCCGGAACTAAGTGAGGTAAAAAGCGCGACCAAAGCTTTGAGGTAACCACTTCCGCGTTTGTCTGCATAAGCCAGCGACCCATCGATGAGATAATGTCGGGATCTTGATGCGACGCAAAAATATAACGAAGATTTTCGATCGGAATGTGTCGTTTGATGGCATTCGTTAGTGGCGCGTGAGTAAGGTCACCGCCCGGATCGATCAGCGCGCCTTCACCGTCATTGATAACGAGAAATTGATTTGCTTGGATACCTGCGCCCGATACGAGCTCATTAAACACGATCACCTTATGTGAACCGTTATCGAATAAGGTGTAGCCTTTTTGCAACATGAATGTCGTCCCTTGATAATAACCACAAAAAATGCAAGGTTATCGTGTCAGGAATTACTTCGCAACGAACTTTACTATTATCGTTTCTTAATCGAATTGTTCATCGCATCGGCGTTAACCGGATCTTGAGGCCAGTGGTGCTTCGGGTATCGAGAACGCATGTCTTTTGCGACGTCCTTATAGCTTCCCTTCCAAAACCCTGGTAAGTCTGACGTGATCTGTATGGTTCTTCTCGCAGGGCTCTGTAAGTGAAAGCAAATCGGCCTTAGACCAAGCATGGGATGCAAGGACGTTCCATACACGGCCTGTATCGGCAACGACACTGTGGGGACAATTTCACCATCGTTATCCTCATAACGTATCGCATGAACACCGATCGCCGATGCCCATTGCAGTGGTGCAACATCATCAAGCCGCTGTCCCGTCTCGAGCTCCCAAGCCTCGATCAACCAACGTGCAACGGACGCCTTGGTAAGGTCCTTTAACGAATCAAGCAACGATAGTTGAAACTCAATACTGTCTGCATACCGCCGAAGCAGCTCGATCAAGGTTGCTTTAGAGCCCCCTTCGACCAAAGCCAAACGGCGGCGCGCACCGTCAAGTTCATCGGTCTGATCTGACGTGAGTAGTTCGAGTAAATCATCAACACTCAGACGAGACATCCAGTCGCGTAACTCAGAAGTCGAGACGTTGTGTATCGAACGCTCGATGACAAACGCACCGAAACGCTGCTCGGTAATACGCCTCAACACGCCATCTATGATAGAGACCGACTCAACTCGCTCAGCGTAAGCGATCAACACATTTTCAAACGTTGCTTGTTGTATGGAAAGACAGGAACTCGCTCTTAGCTGCCCCTTGCCATTTAGCACAGGGACCCAGATGTATTCACCGCCACCATCGAACGACAATTCTAGTCGCTCCCCCATGACCGTTTCGTATAGACCATCACCGCGGCGCTTGGCCATGAACTCAGGCATGGCGGTACAAATGCTCATTTCGCAACTTAACGGCTCGCTTGCAAAAGCCGTGAAGGCATCCAGCTTGTCTATAAGACGTTTAGAACGCTTGTCATCCCAGTGATTGAAGCGTGATAGCTCACCGTCCACAAATCTCCGATCGGTCAAATTCACAAGTACATTCTTGAGTTGAGGACGGTCGATTGGTTGACACCGATACCATGCGAAGGCCAGAAAGACACCCACAGGTAGCTTTCGCAGCTTACGTCCAAGTTCAGTCAGCTCGCCCGAGGCCAAGACTTCGACTCGCTCTAATCGCTGTGAAGCAGATTCCCAAGACAATCGGTGTGGCGGCGTAAGCCACACTAAATCATCAACACTCGACGCGCCCCACTGCGCAGCTATAAAGCGCACATCCAAAAGATCGTCGAAGAGTATGTCGGGTGGTTCGTGGTCATACAAGGTCGCATGGCGGTCTTCGCTCCAAAGACGCAGAACGTGCCCGTTTGACACCCGCCCAGCACGCCCAGCGCGCTGAATGGCAGACGCTTTCGATATCGCATCGGTCTGCAATGAGCTGCGCCGAGTATTGCGATCGAACTGCGAGCGAATACGCCTTCCCTGGTCGACGACCTTAGTAACATCTGCAACCGTTAGAGACGCCTCGGCAATGTTAGTTGCGAGAATAATCCGTTGTTGTGAATGACGTGGGTTAATCACCTGGATTTGTGCCTTTGCAGCTAAGCGACCGTGAAGAACCGCCACTGGAGCATCCGTATATTTCGGGAGGGCTTGCTCTAATCGTTGAATCTGGGCCACCGAGGCACAAAAGGCGAGTGTCGAGCCAGAATAGCGTCCGTGAAAATTCGCTATTTCACGTGCCCATAGATCAATGTTTGAGGTATCGATGTCACGGTACTCGATACTAACGTCGAAGCGACGCCCCTCTATATGAATCCTTTGATCATCACGAAAATCGCTAACGAAGGCCATTCCATCGAGTGTGGCTGACGTAATAACCCAGCGAAGCTTAAACTCTTCGCCATATAACAACTCGGCCGATTGAATCATCGCGTACGCGACATCCATCAAAACGCTTCTTTCATGAAATTCGTCGAGGATGATCATCGACGCGAAACTTGCCAACGGGTCTTCCGCTAACATTCGCACGAGAACCCCATCGGTGACATAGACAACCTTTGAGTCACGGCTCATCGAGCTCATATCGCCCGTAAGATAACCGACCTCTCGACCCAATCGGAGGTTAAAATGATGTGCGACAAAGCGAGCAGCAGACACCGCAGCCGCCGCTCTTGGTTCGACAACATAAATTGGACGATCGAACGAGGATGACGCAGCTTCGCTAATTAAAAATGGCAAGAAAACCGTCTTACCGGTTCCCGGCTCGGCCGTCAGGATTAACGATGAATAATCGCAGCTACGTACATACACTTGTTCTGCGATTTTTTTTAATTGATGAACTTGCATTTCGAATGTTTTGAACCACACTTGGATTATCGACTTCGAAACCTCCCCCCCCCTTAATTTCGAAGTCGGTATTAAGGTTATATTACCTTAATGTTTCACTCCTAATGGTCTTGGCCCAACGATTAAACTCGACGGGCCTTTTTTTCGTGTCGCACACCATCAGTAATGGGGGTCTCAATCAGGATTATACGCAAAAAACAGCCATAATCATGTCTCGACGCGTCGAAGAAAGATGAGGGAGTTCAAAAGAAAATGGTGCCCGGGGCCGGACTTGAACCGGCACGCTATTGCTAGCGGGAGATTTTAAGTCTCCTGTGTATACCAATTTCACCACCCGGGCAGAGTGGAGGCGCGAGCCGGAGTCGAACCGGCCTACGTGGATTTGCAATCCAGTGCATAACCGCTTTGCTATCGCGCCAATCTTATTACTTCTGTTAAGAAATTAGAAGTAAAGATTTGGAGCGGGAAACGAGATTCGAACTCGCGACCCCGACCTTGGCAAGGTCGTGCTCTACCAACTGAGCTATTCCCGCAAATGTTGTAGTCATGTTGCCTACAGAACGAGGCGTATTTTAGGGACTACGTTTCTGGTGTCAACCTTTAATTTCAATAACTTAGCTAATTGCCTTAGTCGATTTAAGAATCACAGGCATTGCAGATTTAAGGTACCCTACCATCGACCAAACCGTTAAAATTGTCGCAACAATCAGTAATACAACGCCAGGCCAAAAACCCCATGAAGTTGGCTCGGTCGCTGAGCCGAGTAAGAAACCAATGGCTAACATTTGCGCAGCAGTTTTCCATTTCCCAATGCCGTCGACCTTTACGCGATCCGATTCACCTGACTTGGCCATCCACTCACGCAACGCTGATATCACGATTTCACGCCCAATGATAATAATGGTCGCGATGGCAATGGTAACGGTTGGATAATGCATTGTGATGAGAATCAGCGTGACGGAGACCGTCAATTTATCGGCGACTGGATCAAGAAACGCACCAAACGCGGAACCCTGATCGAGCTTTCGGGCGAGATAACCATCGAGCCAATCCGTAATAGATGCCAATCCGAACAGCATACTCGCGCAAAACCCTGCCCAAACAAAATCTTGTAAGAATACAAGCACAATCACAGGTATGAGTAAGACTCGGAAGGACGTTAACAGATTTGGTATATTCATAGATTCGGTTTCTCGTTTACAACCCAAGTCATGTTACGTTAGCTGCTCTCTGGATGGAAGTAATCAAACAGCGTTTTCGCCAATTTTTTGGATACACCTCGCACTTTCTCGAGTTCTTCGATACTCGCCGCCTCAATACCTTGCAAACCGCCAAAATACGTAATCAGAGATTTAGCCTTCGCTTTACCAATGCCCGGTAAATCTTCAAGCGACGAAGAGCTTCGCTTCTTATCTCGACGCTTTCGATGTGATTTAACAGCAAAATTATGTGCGTCGTCTCTAACTTGCTGAATCAGATGAAATGCAGGATCGTGACGAAGCAAATGCACTTCATTTTGCGCTGGACCAACATAGAGCGTCTCGAGGCCTGCTTTGCGTTCAGGGCCTTTTGCTACCCCCACCACGCGTATTTCAGATAAGCTCGCCTCAGCCAGCACCTTCAATGCGACATTGCTCTGCCCTTTACCACCGTCAATAAGCCATAGCTCGGGCACTTCTGCCGTGCCCTTAAGGTAACTCTCAATACGACGTCTTAAAACGAGTTCCATCGCTTCGTAGTCGTCACCCGGATTGACCCCATCAAGATGGTAAGCACGGAACGCTTTTCGCTTAGCGCCCTTCGCATCGTACACGACGCACGAACCAACGGGCCTCTCGCCACTTGAATGACTAATATCGAAACACTCAATATTTTTCAGCTCCGGTAGATTGAGCTGCTGACTCAACTTCGTGAACTTGGTCTGGTAAATTTTTTGCGACTGAAGTCGTTGTGTTAAGTTCGCAACCGCTGAATCAGAAGCCAGTGTCAGCCACTTTGCTCGAACGCCTCTGACCCGGCTGCGAATGACAAACGATTTCCCGTGAAAGGCCTTAAGAGCTTCTTGCAAGGATTCGCTGTCCGTCGGCTCAATATTCGTGACGATCTCGGCGGCTAAATCGGGCCGGTGATCGAGGTAAAGTTGCGCGATAAATTGGGAGAGAACTTCTGCCATCGACTCGTCAAGTTTGACCTTTGGGTACCACGCATACGTTGATGTCATTCGGCCCGCACGAACGCCCAACTGTTGAATCACCGTAACGCCGTGAGCGCTTTCAATATGAAATACTTCGGCGGAACTATCACCGGTATCTACGTGCTGCTTTGATTGCACATGACGCAAGGCTTGAACTTGATCTCGAAGCTCAGCCGCCCCCTCGAAATCGAGTTGCTCAGATTTAACGCTCATTTCGTTCATTAAACGCTCGATGACCACATCCCCTCTTCCCTCGAGCACATCGATTAACTGATTTACATCTTGGCGATACTCATCTTTATCGATGTAATCGACGCAAGGAGCTTTGCAACGATTAATTTGATACTCGAGACATGGACGAGATCTATTACGAAACGTGCTGTCTTCGCATACGCGCACCTTGAAGGTTTTCTGTAAATAGTTGAGGCTTTCCTTTACTGCAAGACCTGACGTATACGGGCCGAAACTTCGCCCCTTAGATGCCCGCTTACCGCGCTTAACGGAGACACGAGGGAATTCAGCATCGGTGGAAATATGAATGAACGGAAACGACTTATCGTCGCGAAGTAGTACGTTATATGGAGGGCGATGTTCCTTGATTAAGTTTTGTTCGAGCAAAAGCGCCTCAATCTCCGTTCCGACCACCGTTACCTTTATGTCCGCAATTCGCTTAACCAGGGCGCGTGTCTTGGTCGAAAGT
>JABXIR010000285.1 GCA_013372965.1 Gammaproteobacteria bacterium | reverse complement strand
GCCTTCGAGGGAAACGTGCAATTTGCTAAGTTCGGATTCACGATCGCATCGGCATCGGGCAGCTGATCTCCCGGTAAATGATGGTCGGTGACAATCACCTGCCAGCCTCTCGCTTTCGCGGCGGCAACGCCTGTAACACTGGAAATGCCGTTATCTACTGTGACGATCACATCTGGCTTTAACGCTTCTGCGTGCTCAACGAGCTCTGGAGTGAGCCCATAGCCAAAATCGAATCGATTGGGAACGAGATATGACACTCGCTTCGCTCCGAAAAGCGATAAACCCAACATGCCAACGCTCACGCCTGTTGCCCCATCACAATCGAAGTCACCCACGATTAATATGTGCTTATTCTGAGTAATCGCGGCGGCCAATATATCCGCGGCTACATGGATATTGGCGAGTTGTTCCGGGCGAGGTAAATGATTGAGCTGGTAATCGAGATCTTCCGCTGACGTGACGCCCCGAGAACGCAAGACCTCCATCAATTTGGGATGGCACGCTAGCCCCTCGATCACTGAGGGGCTGGGCACCGAGCGCTGAACTATTTTTGAAGCTGTTGTTGAATCCAAGTCTGAACGCCTGATAAGTTATTTTCCAACACGGTAAACGACTCTTCACGTTCGAGCAAATCACTTAGATGAGGGGGTAATACAATACTTGCCGACACACCCGACTTTTGGATTGCTTCATCAAACTTAGCAGGGTGCGCTGTTGCTAGACAAACGACCATTTGTGCATCGCTTTGGCGGCATTGATGTGCCGCGTCGATCCCGATGGCCGTATGTGGATCAGCAAGATACTGGCTACGCTCCCAAGTCGATTGAATTGCCGCGATCGTTTGTGCGTCATTAACCGAAGCAGAAGCAAACTCTGACACCAAATACTGGTAGGCAGAAGCAGGAAGCGTCATATCACCCGAGGCTTCAAACGATCTCATCTCTCTCGCCAACGCAGCACCATCTCGTCCAAACGCATCAAACAATAGGCGTTCGAAATTGCTCGATACCATAATATCCATGGAGGGTGACCAGGTTTTCTCAAGTGACTGTTTCGAGTAATCGTTGTCGGCAATGGCGCGATGCAAAATGTTGTTTGCGTTGGTAGCGACGATCAGTCGATCGATGGGAAGCCCCATTTTTTTCGCTAAATAGCCCGCATAGATATCGCCGAAATTGCCCGTTGGGACACTGAAGCTAATGGAATTGGATGCCGAGCCACCGAGTGAAAGAACCGCATGGAAGTAGTAAACCACCTGCGCCATGATTCGTGCCCAGTTAATGGAGTTCACGGCGATGAGTCGACTTCCCGAAGGCAAAAACGACTGATCTGCGAAACTCGATTTAACCATCTGCTGACAATCATCAAAATTGCCTTCGAGCGCAATGTTACCAACGTTGTCCGCTATGACACTGGTCATTTGCAAACGCTGCACCTCGGAAACCCTTTGATGCGGATGCAAAATAAAAATATCGAGATGATCACAGGCCACACACGCTTCAATCGCCGCTGACCCAGTGTCACCGGAAGTTGCTCCCATCACAACCCCATGCTCGCCGCGCTTCACTAAAAAATGATTGAGCAACTGACCGAGCAGCTGTAACGCAAAGTCTTTAAACGCCAGAGTCGGTCCATGAAACAATTCGAGAATCCAAGTGTTGGAGTCGAGTTGAACCAATGGAGCACGAGCCACGTGGTTGAACGACGCATACGCCTTATCAACTAATACTGAGAACTCTTCCCGACTGATCGACTCACGAACGAATGGAAACATCACCTCAACCGCAAGCGCCTCATAGCTGAGTCCTTTTAAGCGATTGAGATCTTCTTGAGAAAACTGCGGCAGCGTTTCGGGAACATAGAGGCCACCGTCGTTAGCGAGCCCAGTAAGAACGACATCCTCAAAGGACAAAACTGGCGCTTCACCGCGCGTGCTAATGTATTTCATAGGATCCCCTAAAACTGCGTTTCAACCCGTATGCGCTGGATATCACCCACCACAGCGCCGTTCGACTTTAACGCCGATATCGCTTGATTAAATGAGGCTTCTTGCACTGTATTCGTAATGAGTACCACATCGACCACATCGTCGCTCGACTGGCGCTTTTCTTTCTGCAAGATAGCCTCGAGACTAATATCGCACTTCGAAAAAGCCTGTGCGACCTCGGACATCACACCCGGACGATCGATCGCGACGAACCGCACGTAGTACGCCGATCGACACTGATCTAACGGCAACACATGACCTTCGCCTTCAAAATCGATAGCCGATGTTGCGGCCGAGCCCGACTTAGCAACATCAATCACGTCTGCCATAACGGCCGAGGCCGTGGGCAAACTGCCTGCCCCTGCACCTACCGACAGCGCACCACCAGCTGCGTCACCATTCAGGTAGACAGCATTTAATGCACCGTCGACTTTAGCGATGCTCTCTGACACGTTAATCAGCGTCGGGTGGACGCGCAATTCGCAGCCCTCCGACGTTTGTCTTGCAATACCGAGGTGTTTGATTCGGTAACCAAGTTCAGAGGCATAGGCAATATCTTTTGGCGCCACCTTCGAGATACCCTCAGTTGACACCGACCCCATATTAAACCAACGACCAAACGCCAAACTCGCCAAAATCTGCAGCTTATGCGCCGCATCAATTCCTTCAACATCGAAGGTTGGGTCGGCTTCTGCGTAACCCAGATCTTGAGCCTCCTTAAGCACATCGGCAAACTCACGACCCTTACTCGTCATTTCGCTTAAGATAAAGTTACCGGTACCGTTAATAATTCCGACCACCGATGACACTTCATTGGCGGAGAGCCCCTCCGTAAGCGTTTTTATTATTGGAATACTACCAGCCACCGCGGCCTCGTACTTCAATGCCACACCGTTCTGATTCGCCAATTTAAATAACGCATCGCCGTGTTCAGCAATCAACGCCTTATTCGCGGTAACCACATGCTTCTTTGCTTTGAGCGCCTGAGTGATGACATCTTTCGCTATCGTCGTTCCGCCAATGACCTCGATGAGTACATCCACGTCTGGGTCATTCACTACATCGAAAATATCACGACTAACTCGGTAGGCAGAGGTATCGCAGAGCTGATTATCGCGACGTGCACCGATGTGCGATAACTGAAGGGAGCAGTGTGCGCGTTTCGACAGTAGCGCAGCATTTTTGTTAAAGATATTAACGATACCGCTTCCCACGGTACCAAGGCCGACAAGGCCAACATTCACAGGTTTCAAAATAGACCTCTGGCAAACAGAAAATGTAATAGATACAGTGAGATTACCAGAGGTCGAGCATCATGCAATTACCGCTCTTTATGCGTTATATTCCGAGCGCCTGCACTAAAGCTTCGGTTGGCTGTGCCCCAGGGATTTTGGTACCGTCTTCGAAGAAGATATGAGGGGTTGAATTCACTCCCAACGACACGCCGAGTTCGTACTGCTCGCGAACGAGCTGATTGCAAGTTTCTGGCGTAAAATCTGCACCCTGAAATGCACGGTCGAGTGCGTAAGCTCTGTCGTCGGCACACCAGATGCCCGTCATCTCTAAGTAAGCGGTCCGAGAAGCCGCGCGCGTGTCTCTCGGGTACGCCAAGTAAACCACTTCAATGCCCGCTTCCAACATTTCATCCATTCGGTTATGCATCTGTCGACAGAATCCACAAGAGATGTCCGTGAACACGTAGATTCGCGCCTTCTTCTCTTCAGGCGTATAAACGATGGCGTCCTCTAGGTCGACCGCCGCAAGTGCTGCAGCCCTGCGAGGCATTTCTCGCTCCTCAACAACATCGACAGGCGAAGCACCATCGATGCGGAAAACTCGACCCGTTAGTAGGTGACGACCGTCACTCGAGACGTAAATCATTTCACTGGAACCCAAAATCGGAACGATGTACATATTGGCGATATCCGATGGCTCAGGAGTGCCCCAAGGAACCTGTGGGTAAAGCCGAGTTAAGTTGGCTTGAATATCGGATGCGTCAACTTCGGTGCGCTCAACCAATTGTGCACTGACGTTACTACTCATGCTAAAGAGCATTAAAACGGCGACTAAAATACTTTTCATAAAACTCACTTAAGCTCGTGGGTGATGTTGCTGATGAATTTGTTCCAGACGATGCTTTGACACGTGTGTATAAATTTGTGTCGTCGATAAATCGCTATGTCCTAACAAGAGTTGTACCACTCTTAAGTCGGCCCCGTGATTTAACAGATGTGTCGCAAAGGCATGTCTCAGTACGTGCGGCGAAATTGCCTCGGATAGTCCGATGGCTGCCGCGTATCGCTTAATACGATGCCAAAATGTCTGACGGGTCATTATGGTGCCTCGCTTGCTTGGAAACAACACCTCGGATTGCTTACCTTGAAGGAGTTCACTTCGACTCGAGCGCACGTAGCGCTCGATCCAGTCAATGGCCTGATCGCCTACCGGCACCAAGCGGTCTTTACCACCCTTACCGGTGACGCGCACAACGCCCTGATTCAAATTGAGCGACAAGAGCGTTAAAGATACAATCTCGGATACCCGCAGACCCGTCGCGTACATGAGCTCGAGCATGGCTCGATCACGCAGCCCCAAAGCATCTGTACAGTCGGGTTCATTTAACAACTGATCAACTTCACTTTCGGACAGGGACTTCGGTATTTTTTTCGCGAGCTTCGGCTGAGACACATTCGATAGTGGGTTCGTCGAGCGATAGCCTACATTCACCAGCCAAGCACACAAGTTGCGTAAGCTCGATAACTTTCTGGCCTGAGTCGACGCTGCAACCCCTTTAGCAGACAGTGCCGAGAGATAATGTCGAACCACCACATCATCGAAGTCGACCGGTGGTGATTCTGTGATCTGAATAAACTGCTTAACGTCGCGAAGATAACTATCGCGAGTATGTTCTGCCATTCCCGCTTCGAGCAGGAGATAGGTTTCCCACTCGTCCGTTAAATCTTGAAGTTGCATTCCGTCGACAACGCTGTGTTAAGCGCCTGCCAGTGCCAGCAACGAAAAGGCTGCCAACCAGACAAGTTCGCTGTGCTGAATTAACTGGTATAACCGCCAAAATGGCCCAGTTTCTTCATTGTCAAATTCATCACCCGACAGCGCCGCCTGAGCGCCATCGTGCAGCAATCGACTTGCACGAATATTGATATCGCTCAGGGAGTCGATGAGTACGGGCAATGTTTTTGAGAAATTACCGACAAACGCATAACCCAACAACGCCAGCCTTGCCGGTATCCAACTCAACAAATGAAGCAGCTTGGCCGCCAGAGAATCGTCGCGACCTTTGAAGTAGGCTAACCGCCAAACCAACGCGAGCGCCACACCGTAACCGAGAAGCGCCTCTCCCACCCAGTACCAGAACAGTACGGCAAAGAAATCAACAAACGCTTGTCTCGCGAGCTGTTGCGAGACCATGGCTGCGGCCGCGAAGCTATCGCCAGGCGCATCGTAACCCAGATCGGCAGCTGCATTGTTTCCAGCTTCGACGAGGGCTCCTGAGGAGACCATATCGCAAGCCTCATTGAAATGGGACTCCAAGCTTTTGCTACCGAGCAATTGAATGAGCACCAATACGTCAATGACGACTAACAACAAGCGCCCGAGGGTGCCGACGTCGGTAAGCCAGATATCGAAGGCAATAACGGCCAGACACGGAACTAACAGATAAAACAGTACACTCACTTTCGCAGGAAGCTTGTGACACAACTGCCACCAACGCTGAAAGATCGACAACGTTTGCAGACGGTGCCAGCTCTCAGAGCGACGATACAAAAAGTAGAGAATGAGAATAACAAAAAAGCTCATGCATTTAGTCCTTTGCGAAACCGAGACCAGTCGAAACCGGGACCCGGATCGGTTTTACGCCCGGGCGCAATTTCGCTGTGCGCTGCGATTCGATCAGCCGATAACGTCGGTACTTCATTTAATAAAACATTCACCAAATTGGATAAGGTGTCGTACTGCGCATCGCTATACGATGACTCATCATCGCCCTCGAGTTCAATACCTAAAGAGAAATCATTGCAATTTTCGCGACCTAAGTAACTCGATTGGCCCGCGTGCCATGCTCGTTTATTAATCGGGACAAACTGCGTCAGTGTTCCGTTACGATCGATGTAGAAGTGAGCCGATACCCGCACGCCTTGCAAAGACGCGAACGAGGGGTGTTCATCGCCTTCGATTTGATTAAGAAACAACCGTTGAATCCAATCACCACCGTACTCTTTGGGGGGCAAGCTAATGCAGTGAATTACAATCAACTCGGGTCGTTGCGGCAATTCGTCAAAATTCGGCGAGGGGCAATGCCTCGCCGCTACTAGCCAGCCGGCCTCAAATCGATCTTTATTCGTCATAGTGTTCAGTATGTAACGCCTAAGATTTTGAAGCAAGCGAGAGGCGCCGCTCCATAACAAAGCGCATCATCGACAACACCACTTCCCCCGGCGAAGCGCAGCACACTACTTACTCCCTTAAGCGAAGCGCAGCATAAAACCTATTTGCCTGAACAAAGCGCGGAGCGCGGCGTCGAAGGATCTCCCTGCCGCCAAGGCGTGCTACCTTATTGAATCACGATATCTGTAACGAGCTCGTTTCGACTTCGCTCGCTGCGCTCACTCCGCTTAGGGAATTCCTCATCGAGCAAAACGCCACCCCTTAAGAAACCCAATCGCCCCCAAACCAAAACCCCATTCACATTACCCACCCCTGTGCTAAAATCTCGCCATCAACTCAACGTGAGAATCAACATGAGCAACACCGCCCTACTCAGCCCAAGCGAAATCAAACACCAAGTCGAGCTCGCGCTCGCAGAAGACGTAGGCTCCGGCGATATCACCGCTCAACTCATCAGCGAGCACACAGCCAGCCAAGCGACGATCATCACCCGTGACGGCGGTGTGTTCGTCGGCGAGGCATGGGTTCGTGAAGTATTCACCCAACTCGACCCCAGTGTCGAGATTAACTTTCAAGTCAAAGACGGCGACCGTCTTGAGCCAAACCAAGTGCTGTATACCCTAAGCGGCAACAGCAGAAGCCTTCTAACGGGCGAGCGAGCTGCGCTTAATTTCGTACAATTATTATCGGG
>JABXIR010000142.1 GCA_013372965.1 Gammaproteobacteria bacterium | reverse complement strand
GGTGTGCCGCTCGTCGATGCGCTCGATAGTGTCGCAGGCGCGTCTGGTAACGTGGTATTTCGCAATGCGACGATTCAAGTGAAAGAAGACGTCACCTCAGGCGTCGCGTTAAACGTCGCCATGCGACAAACCGACGTCTTCCCAAGCCTTGCGATTCAGATGACGGCCATCGGCGAGGAATCGGGCGCACTCGACGATATGCTCGACAAGGTCGCCAACTTCTACGAAGAAGCCGTCGATAATTTAGTCGACCAACTCACCGCCTTGATGGAACCGTTCATTATGTCGGTACTGGGTGTGCTCGTCGGTGGCTTATTGATCGCGATGTACTTACCGATCTTCTCGATGGGGAACGCAATGTAATGCTAGAGCTATTACAACAGTCGCCCCTAGCGCTTATTACCGTCACGGCTCTCGTATCACTGGTCGTTGGCAGTTTTTTAAACGTGGTCATTTATCGCCTCCCACAGCAGCTCGAGGCGCAATGGTCTCAGGAGCCATCAAAACACGCGTTTAACATTGCCGTACCCGCTTCACACTGCCCTTCGTGCCAAGCACCTATTAAAGCGTGGCAGAATATTCCCGTCATCAGTTGGTTGCTGTTAAAAGGTCAGTGTGCCAACTGTAAAACTCGAATCAGCGTGCGCTACCCGCTGATTGAGGCCGCCACTGGATTATTCGGCGGTTTGCTTGCGTGGCAGGTAGGCTTCGACCCCAAACTCATCTATCTCTTACTTTGTCTGTACTTATGTATGGCCATGTTTTGGATCGACATCGATCATTATTTACTGCCCGACACGCTCACACTGTCGCTTTTGTGGGCCGGCCTCATCGCCAACAGCATGGGTTTGTTCACCGACTTAAATTCTGCCGTCTGGGGTGCCATCGCAGGTTACCTCGCGCTGTGGCTGGTGTTCTGGGGCTTTAAGCTCGCTACTGGCAAAGAGGGCATGGGCTACGGCGACTTTAAGTTACTTGCAGCAATCGGAGCTTGGATGGGCTGGCAAGTATTAGCCATCGTCATCTTAGTCAGTTCACTCGTCGGCGCAATCTTAGGTATTGGCGCGATCCTTTTGGCAGGTCGCGATAAAGCCAAACCCATTCCCTTCGGGCCTTATCTTATTCTAGCCGCGTGGATTGTGTATCTGTTTGGTGTAGAAATTCAGGCCATGTTACTGATCTAAGACAGTAACTCATCGATATCGCGCAGCAAGTCGTAGATGATGGCATCTACCTCTTGCTGAGCCCAAACGAACTCCGCCATGGGCGTAATTCCAGACATCACCGGCAGCGGCGCATGCACTAAGAGCATTTCTTCAAGTCGTTCGATCAACACAAACTGCAACCACTCTTCAAAATGCAGTGTATCGGTACAAAACGGCAAAGTACTTTCGAACGCAACGGCCGGCGGGCGACTGTCTCGCCACATGCCAGTCCGTTTCAGCTCATCTTTTAAGCCTTGAAGCACCAGTGATAGTTGCTCGCGACGATCTGCCATTTCACTCAACCCTTATACGAAACTAAGATCATATTACACCTCAATACGACGTTTGTATGGTGGCAGCGAGTTTAACAGCTGCATGCCGTAACGACGCGTTACAACTCTGCGATCAAGCAAGATAATCTCACCTTCATCTTGCTCAGTACGAATTAAACGACCGCACGCTTGAACCAACTTCAAGGCCGCATCTGGAACGGTAATTTGCATGAACGAATTGCCACCTTGCGACTCAATCCACTCAGAGAGCTGAGCCTCAACTGGCGCATCCGGCACCGCGAACGGCAACTTAACTAGCACGACCCGCTTACAGTAATCACCCGGCAAATCGAGCCCTTCCGCGAAACTCGCCAAGCCCAACAAGAGCGCCGGTTGGCCGTCATCAACTCGTGCTTTATGAGCTTCAAGTACCTTGGCACGTGAGAACTGTCCCTGGAACGTGGTGCGCTCGAGCCAGCTCGCCGGCAACGCATCATAAAATTGTTCCATGTGGCGACGCGCCGTAAATAGAATCAGGGTCGCCTGGTTGTCGTCGATGAGCGAGTACATGGTCTCTTCGAGCAGTTGATCGAAGGCACGCTGATCCGTCGGGTCGACCGACTCTTTAGGTACGACTAATTCAGCCACCTCCGAAAATAGAAACGGGCTTTGCACCACCTCGTAGGTATCTTGGTCGGATGTGCCAGCGCGCATTTTGAAGCGATCGAAACTGCCTAATGCCGTTAGTGTTGCCGAGGTAATCACCGCACCGAAACACTTATTCCAAAGCGCATTTCGCAGCGTATTTGAGGCCAAAATCGGGCTACAGCACAACAGCAAATCGCCATCCGGCATCCAGGTGATCCAGCGCGCTTTGGGTATGCCCGCAGGATCATCTCGTTCAGCCCACTGCTGCCACAACTGATGGTTGTCCTCGGCTCTTGATAATGCTGCCGACACACCCGATTGACCCGCCTCCAACTGTGCTCGATGGTCAGCACCTGCAATCTCGAGCGCATCTTTTAGTGAGGCCTGTAAACGAACAAACCAATTGCACATTCGCTTGTAGGCATCATTTAATCGCATTGCCTCGAACAGAATGACATCGGGTACGACCCCACCCTCAAACCGAAATCTGGGCAGATCTCGACCTTCGTTTATTGGCACCTCGACCTCATTAGCAAGAAGCTCTGAGGTACCCTCGAGCGCAACCCGTAAATCTTCAATGGCGTTTGGAAGTTCACTAACCGCGGACCCACCAAGATTCATTTGCTCGAGAATATGCAACAGCGGCGGAAGCTGTTTATGGAG
>JABXIR010000274.1 GCA_013372965.1 Gammaproteobacteria bacterium | reverse complement strand
GGTGTCCCCGTGCCTCATTTTGGTGTCGTGCTCGATTTGGGTCACTGGGAATCTTTGCGCGATCGACTTCTGAGTCAGGGGGTTGAGTTTGCCATAGAACCGTACATTCGATTTAAGGGGCAAGTGGGAGAGCAAGGTACGATGTTTTTCCACGATCCCTCAGGTAATGCACTCGAATTTAAGGGTTTTAAGGATATTGATGCCGAGCTGTTCGCGTCATGAGAGCTTTCCCTATTGGCGCGTTGTTGGCGATTTTTTTTGCATTAACGGTAAGTATTGCCAGTGCCGACGTTGTGATGGTTCGACATGCCGAAAAAGCGTCGGGTGAAAACCCCTCGTTGACGGAGTGTGGAAGAGCTCGGGCTCGCAATTTAGCAAATCTGCTCGATGATTTTAATTTTTCAAAGGTGCTTTCTACAGACTATCGTCGCACTCGACAGACCGCAGAAGAAATCGTAAAACGCATGGATGTTCCAATTGAGATTTACCTGGCGAGCGATTTAAGTTCCCTCGCGGAGCGACTAAACATGAAAGTGGCGCAAGATGTGTTGGTCGTCGGTCATTCCAACACGACGCCGGAATTAGCCGAACTGCTCACGGGTGAGTCTCTGGAGTGGTTCGATCATGACGATTACGATCAGATACTCATTGTACGCTCAGATGGAACCTTGGAAAGGCGGCGCCAGTTTTTTCGATGCCCAGCCTTAGTCGACGGAAGTGCTGACGAGTAATCGAATGAGTAGAATCACCGCGATGCCGATGAGCGATGCCAGCATGATTGAAGCGGCTAAGGGTAGTTGAACGAAAAGCAGTGTGGAGCTGGCTTCAAGTAGCAGGACGACTTTTATAAAAATGATTAACGGTCGTTTGCTAAGCCGGCTCATGACCCACCCACCAAGTGGCGCACCAATTGCTACGATCGGAGCGGCTGTTAACCACGAATTGATCACGAAGGGCGTGATGAATTCTGGGTGAAGGACATACGTGGCGATACTGCCCACGAGGGCGGTGAACGCCATAACAGCGACACTGGAGGGAATTGAGATTTTTTCTTCTTGTCTTGCAAATAGCACTAAAAAGAAAAAAAGAATCGTATCGGCACCTGCGCCAATTTGGGAGCTTAGCAGCCCACCGATCAGCCCTACGATGAACAATGATTGAGCCGAGTCACGCATTATCTGGGCTTTATTTCTGCCCTGTCCAGATACCAATAATAGGCCTGATAATAAAGCAAAGAGTGAGAACGCGAGTTTAATCATGCTATCTGAGTATGAGAATACCGCGAGTCCAAAACAGACTCCAATGGAGCTACCAACACACGCCCAAAACACTTGTCGCCAATTGATCTGAACCTTCCAGCAGATGAACAACAAGGTGGCAAAACTCATCCCAATCGACTGGATTAGAAACCCAAAACTCCGAGCCTCATACGCGGTGACTTCGAGTAGTTTGGAAAATACGGGGAACGAGACAGCACCACCACCAAGGGGTGTAGAGCCCGCCACAAAACTACCGAACAGCATGGTCATTGGTGCATGCCAGTAGTCGGGGTAGAGTGTAAGCCAATTGACTGGGTGGCCTATGAACCAGACTAAGAAGAAACTGATGACGGCGGTGAAAAATATCGGTTTAGAAATGCTCATGGCGGCTTGCACGTTGTTGAAGTTCGGAGACGAGTTGGTCGAAAGAGTCTCGGGCGATCGAGTGAGGCAGATGATCGGGCTTTGCTATGGCCAAGCTGAGAAATAAATCGTTCATCTGTGTATCGAAGATGTAGCCCTTTTGATTGAGATGGGAAATGGTATCCCCGATCGCTGGGATTTTTCGGCTATTTGCACTGATACCCTCTCCAATCAGTTTTCCCCATGCCTCCATGCGGCAAAATCGACGATAGAACTCGTTAGCGTCTTCAATGTGCTCGCGCCAGAGGTATTTGGACAGCGCGATGATATCTCGGTCTCGGCTATTTTCCTCCAAATCGATGCCGATCGGTCGGTTCGATAGCGCGATGACCCCCAAACCGTTTGTGTAGCTTTTACTAATGTACACATCGCTGTGCTGCAATTGCCCGCGGTGATCTCTTTGAAAGGCCTCTTTTGAGACGCGGTTGCGTGATGCCAATATTTCGAGAGCCTTGTCGCCGGCGGCACGACGCAGCGTCCGGCGTTCGCGGCGGCAGCTCGGTGTTGATAACTCGAAAAACTGGAAATCTAATTGAAACATATTTGATACGACATTCATTTGAGTCATAATTTTACCAGTAACTCACCGCGAAATGGGAAGATATTTTGATCAAGGCGAAAATTGTAGATTATCGTGTTAGTTGTTCGGACGACTCTCCGCTTCGGGCACTCGTTCCTGAATCCGTGCTAACCGACGGAGAAAAAATAAAGCCCATGCTCAATCGTCGGTTAAGTTCACTCGGGAAGCGTACCGTCGCCCTAATGAATGAGTTGGCGGTCGACGATCGGCTCCCCGTTGTTTGGCTCTCTCGCTACGGCGATTTAGCCCGAACGGCTCGACTTATGCACAGTGTCGCACGCTCAGAGCCTCTTTCTCCCATCGACTTCTCGTTATCGGTGCAAAATGCCGAACCGGGTATTTACTCGATTGCCACCGAGGATGAGCAACCGATCGTTGCGATGAGTTGTGTGAAGTATCGCGCTTACAGCGCATTTCTCGAAGCCTATGGCATCATGCGTGAACAACAAGCTGACGTGCTCATTGTGTTTGCTGAGCAGTCGATTCCTGATGAGTATCGAAAGGTTACGACAAGTGAAGTCGAGGACGTAGCGATTGTTGTTCGACTGACGCATACGGATGCCGATCATCTGAAGCTCAGTGAGCTTCGTAACCTCGATGATGAACAAAATTTCGAGTCATTTCTTCGGTGGCTTGTTGATCATTCGGAACCCTGAAATGAGACCACCTGGAACACCCATCAAAGGCTTTTTTGCAAGATTTGTGTTTGTACTGCACATGGGGCTTTGC
>JABXIR010000272.1 GCA_013372965.1 Gammaproteobacteria bacterium | reverse complement strand
TTCGTGATATCGACAATGGGGTCAATTGAACGGATACCTGAACGCAACAAGCGTTGCGCCATCCAATTTGGCGTGGTGGTATTTACATTGACGCCCTTTACGATACGAGACGCGTATCGTGGACAACCTTCGCCGTCGTATAGAGCGACATCAATGCAATCATCGATATGCTCATCCATGAAATCGATCTCAGGGATGTTTAATGGCAAACGATTGAGGACGGCAACGTCACGTGCTAGTCCGAGAATACTAAGACAGTCGCCACGATTCGGCGTTAGGTCGACTTCGATAAGCGCGTCGTCAAGATTTAAGTATTCGCGCAGGCATGTTCCTACTGGCGCATCAGCGGCGAGTTCCATCAATCCTTCGTTAGCGTCCGAAATCGTCAATTCAGATTCCGAGCACAACATGCCGCACGACTCCACGCCACGCAGTTTTGCTTTACGAATTTTGAAGTCACCGGGAAGCTTCGCGCCAACGGTCGCGAATGGTGCTTTCAGACCGAGTCTCGCATTCGGCGCGCCGCACACGACTTGTGATACTTCGTCGTTTGCACCTTTAACCTGACATACCTTGAGTTTATCAGCGTCAGGGTGCTGTTCGATCGAGATAATCTCACCGACGATTACGCCCGAAAATCCTTCAGCAGCCTTCTCAACACCGTCAACTTCAAGACCCGCCATGGTGATTTGCGCGATAAGTTCGTCGGTAGAAAGCGCAGGATTGACCCACTCTCTTAACCAGCTTTCACTAAAAATCATTGTTATTACCTTTTAAAATTGCGCAAGGAATGGAATATCGTTCTCGAAGAACAAACGTAAGTCGCCAACGCCGTAGCGGAGCATCGCAAGTCGCTCTACGCCGAACCCGAAGGCGAATCCACTGAATTCTTCAGAATCAATTCCAGACATTTTGAATACTTCTGGGTGTACCATTCCACAACCCATCACTTCAAGCCAGCCGGTGTTCGAACAGATACGACAGCCTTCACCGCGACAGTTGGTACACTGGATGTCTACCTCAGCACTTGGTTCAGTGAATGGGAAATACGATGGTCTAAAGCGCGTCGGTAAATCGGCTTCAAAGAAGGTTTTAAGGAACTGGTCGACAGTGCCACGTAAATCCGCGAAGTTAACGCCCTTAGCAACAACGAGCCCTTCTACTTGGTGGAACATGGGTGTATGCGTCAAATCTGAGTCACAGCGATAAACACGCCCAGGGCATATAATGCGAATAGGCGGTTGTTGCGCCTCCATCGTGCGTACTTGCACAGGCGATGTGTGTGTACGTAGAACACCACCATCTAGAGTGTAGAAGGTGTCGTGCATTGCACGAGCTGGATGGTGATCAGGAATATTGAGTGCTTCGAAGTTATGGTAGTCATCTTCGATTTCAGGGCCTTCTACCGTCTGAAAACCGATGCCTTCAAAGATTTCTTGCATGCGTTCAAGTGTACGAGTTACAGGGTGAATACTCCCCTTCGCAACACGACGACCCGGTAAGGTCACGTCAATCGTCTCGCTTGCGAGTTTCTCATTAATGGCGGCTTGTTCGAGTGCCTCGCGCTTGTCGTTGATAGCGGACTGCACCGACTGCTTTACTTCATTAATTTTAGCGCCTGCGGCCGGACGCTCTTCAGCAGATAGCTTGCCGAGTTCTTTCATCAACGCGCTAATTTTACCTTTCTTACCAAGGTAGTCGACACGGACATTGTCCAAATCTTTAATTGTTTCTGCCTCGTTTACTAGTGCGATCGCTTCGACGCCGAGGTCTTTTAAATTATCCATGCGGATGCTCCGTAATGGCTATACAAACAAAAACAGGGAAGGAGCAGCGCCCATTCCCTGTTCGTGCGACTACTCTAGCGAGTAGTCTAGGTATTTAGCGTGTTAGCTAATTACGCTAAAGCAGCTTTCGCTTGGCTCACGAGCGCAGCGAATGTTGCTTTATCGTGTACAGCGATGTCTGCCAATACCTTACGGTCAAGAGCGATAGACGCTTTCTTTAAACCGTTGATAAATTGGCTGTAGTTCATTCCGTTAGAACGAGATGCTGCGTTGATACGAGCGATCCATAGCTTACGGAAATCACGCTTCTTGACACGACGGTCACGGTAAGCGTACTGACCTGCTTTAGTAACTGCTTGTACAGCTACACGATAAATACGGCTACGGGCTCCATAGTAACCCTTAGCTTGCTTTAATACTTTTTTGTGACGGCGGTGTGCGGTCACTCCACGTTTTACGCGAGGCATGGCCTATTCCTTCTAAAAATTAACTTAGGGTTACTTAGTTCGCAACATGCGATCTACGAGAACAACATCAGACTTGTGGACCAAGCTGGTACCACGTAGCTGACGCTTACGCTTAGTTGTCATTTTAGTCAGAATGTGACTTTTGTTCGCGCTTTTACGCTTGAAGCCGCCAGCGACCTTTTTGAATCGCTTAGCTGCACCACTGTGTACTTTTGCTTTCGGCATTTCATTAACTCCAGTTATCAGGATTTAATCAGTAAGTAAGCCGGCATACCGAGTGCCGGTATTACTTCTTCTTTTTCGGAGCGACTACCATAGTGAGTTGACGCCCTTCCATTTTAGGGTGCATCTCTACGGTGCCGTATTCTTCCAAGTCACCCTCCAATCGCTTGAGCATTTCCATGCCTAACTCCTGGTGGGCCATCTCGCGTCCGCGATAGCGTAGCGTGATTTTTGCCTTGTCTCCGTGCTCGAGGAACTTGATAAGATTACGTAATTTAATCTTATAGTCACCTTCGTCTGTGCCTGGACGGAATTTAACTTCCTTGACCGTGGTACGGACTTGCTTCTTTTTAGCAGCTGCCTTCTGTTTCTTCAATTCGTAGAGGTGCTTACCGTAGTCCATGACCTTACATACAGGCGGCTTGGCGTCCGGTGAAATCTCTACGAGATCAAGTTGAACCTGACCTGCTGCCTCAAGGGCGTCCGCTAATGCGACAATACCGATTTGATCGCCATTTGGGCCAATCA
>JABXIR010000151.1 GCA_013372965.1 Gammaproteobacteria bacterium | reverse complement strand
GGCGTATGGTCTAGTCGATGAAGTTCTCGAGAAGCGTCCAGTTTAGACTTGAAATTTTTTATAGAAGGCCGCATCTTGTTAAGTATGACCAGTAGTATTTATGGAGTAAGCAAATGACCGATAGTTCAAAGAGTTCAGACAACGCCAAATTGTTGTACTGCTCGTTTTGCGGTAAGAGCCAGCACGAGGTTAAGAAACTCATTGCAGGCCCATCCGTGTTCATTTGCGATGAATGTGTCGACTTATGCATCGATATTATCGACGAAGAGATTAAGGGCGGTTCTACGCCATCTGAACGCGATCACCTGCCGACACCTGCAGAGCTTAAGGCTGCGTTAGATGACTACGTGATTGGCCAAGAAACCGCTAAGCGTGTGCTGGCAGTGGCGGTCTACAACCACTACAAGCGCTTATTGTCCGAAGACGAAAAACGCAGCAAAGACGACAATGTAGAGCTCGGTAAGTCGAACGTTTTGTTAGTGGGTCCGACGGGCTGTGGTAAAACGCTGCTCGCGCAGACGTTGGCCAGAACCTTAGATGTGCCTTTCACTATGGCGGACGCCACAACGTTAACTGAGGCTGGCTATGTCGGCGAGGATGTTGAAAATATCATCCAGAAGTTATTGCAAAACTGCGACTACGATGTAGAGAAAGCGCAGCGTGGCATTGTCTACATTGATGAAATCGACAAGATTTCACGAAAAGCCGATAATCCATCGATTACCCGTGATGTGTCCGGTGAAGGAGTGCAACAAGCCTTACTGAAACTCATTGAGGGAACTGTGGCATCGGTGCCACCGCAGGGCGGACGTAAGCATCCGCAGCAGGAATTTCTGCAGGTTGATACGTCGAAGATCTTGTTTATTTGTGGTGGTGCGTTTGCAGGTCTCGAATCTGTCATCAAGGATCGTACCGAGAAAGGTGGTATTGGCTTTGGTGCTGAGGTCACGTCCAAAGATGAAAAGCAGGCGTTTAGTGACGCGGTAAAAAAACTCGAGCCAGAAGATTTGGTTAAGTATGGTCTCATTCCTGAATTTGTGGGACGTTTACCAGTGATTGCTACGCTCGAAGAGCTAGATGAAGCCGCATTAGTCGAAATTCTTAGCGAACCTAAAAATGCGCTGACAAAGCAATACGAAGCGTTGTTCAGCATGGAAGGCGCTGAATTGGAGTTCCGTAAAGAAGCATTGAAAGCCGTAGCGTCGAAAGCGTTACAACGTCGAACGGGTGCGCGAGGATTGCGATCGATTCTTGAGAATGCTTTGCTCGATACGATGTACGATTTACCTTCCCTCGATAACGTAGCCAAAGTGGTTGTTGACGAGAAAAGTATCACGGGAGATGGAAAACCTTTGATTGTATATCGTCAAGACGAAAGTGCTGCTAAGCCAAGCGCATCAGCGTAATAAGAAAAAGCGAGCTTCGGCTCGCTTTTTTGTTTTTTGAGACTTGAACTTTAAGACTTCGCCCCCATCTTAGTAAGTAAGATCATACAATTATTTGATGCAAAGCGTTTAGGAGTATCATGTCAGAATTTAAAAAATACAGCCTACTGCCATTACGTGACGTTGTAGTTTACCCAGAGATGGTTACGACGCTTTTTGTTGGTCGTGAGAAATCGATCGCGGCTCTTGAACTTGCGAATAAAGCGGACAAACTATTACTGCTCGCTGCTCAGAAAGACGCTTCGATCGACGAACCAAGCGTCGAAGCTATTTATCCCGTTGGAACGATCTCGCGTATTCTTCAGATGCTTCGTCTTCCAGATGGCACGGTCAAAGTGCTCGTCGAGGGTGTTTCACGTGCGGACGTTAAAGACGTCACTGATGAAGCTGATTCGTTCTACGCATTAGCAGCTGAGCGCGAAGATACTGATCTATCAGAGGTCGATAACGAACACTTTATAAGTAGTCTCAAAGAGCAGTTTGAGCAATACGTTGGCTTGTCGAAGAAGGTCCCGTCTGAAGTTCTAACATCTTTGTCCGGAATTTCTGATGTCAGTCGTCTCATTGATACGATGGCGGCTCACATGTCGCTCGATCTAGTTCAGAAACAGAATCTACTCGAACTTAACTCGGTCAGTGAGCGTGCTGCATTCCTACTGAGCGTGATCGACACTGAAGTCGACTTATTTCAAGTCGAAAAGCGTGTTCGTGGTCGAGTTAAAAAGCAGATGGAGCGCTCTCAGCGCGAGTACTATCTTAACGAGCAAATGAAAGCGATCCAAAAGGAATTGGGTGGCATGGACGATGCGCCTAATGAAGTTGATCAGCTTGAGCAGCGCATTCAGGAAGTCGGTATGCCTGTCGAGGCGAAGGATAAAGTGTCGGCAGAGCTCAATAAGCTTAAGATGATGTCGCCAATGTCAGCCGAAGCGTCGGTTGTTCGCGGATATATCGACTGGATGCTTGGCGTGCCTTGGAAGAAGCGTTCTAAGGTTCGAAATGATTTGACGCGCGCCGCAGAGGTTCTCGATAGCGATCACTACGGCCTCGAAGAGGTAAAAGAGCGCATCCTCGAGTATCTCGCGGTTCAAACACGTGTTCGTAAGCTTAAGGGACCTGTGTTGTGTCTAGTAGGGCCTCCAGGCGTCGGTAAGACGTCACTTGGTGAGTCGATCGCACGTGCAACCAACCGTAAATTCGTTCGTATGGCGCTTGGCGGGGTAAGAGATGAAGCTGAGATTCGCGGGCACCGTCGAACTTACATTGGTTCGATGCCAGGGAAGCTTATTCAAAAGATCTCAAAGGTCGGTGTGAAGAACCCGCTATTCCTGCTCGACGAAATCGATAAAATGGGTATGGATCACCGCGGAGACCCAGCATCTGCGCTTTTAGAAGTTCTCGATCCAGAGCAGAATTCGAGCTTCAACGACCACTACTTAGAAGTTGATTATGACTTGTCCGATGTCATGTTTATCTGTACGTCGAACAGTATGAATATCCCTGGTCCGCTTCTCGACCGAATGGAGGTTATTCGGATTCCTGGTTACACAGAAGACGAGAAGATGGCAATTGCGAAACGCTATTTACTGCCGAAGCAAATGAAGGCAAATGGTCTGAAAGACAACGAAATGGACGTTGATGACTCGGCGCTATTGTGTCTTGTCCGATACTACACAAGAGAAGCGGGTGTTCGTGGTTTAGAGCGTCAGATTGCCAAGCTGTGCCGTAAGGTTGTAACTAAACGGGTAATGGGTGACGCCAAAGCTAAGGTGGTCATCGACGACTCAAATGTCGAAGAGCTCATTGGCGTACGGAAATTTAATTACGGTATTGCTGAAGAAGAAAACCGTGTGGGCATGGTCACAGGCCTTGCTTGGACATCCGTTGGAGGTGAGTTGCTAACGATCGAGTCGGCGGTAATGCGCGGTAAGGGAGGAATCGTTAAAACGGGGTCTCTCGGTGATGTAATGCAAGAGTCAATTGCCGCTGCTGTAACGGTCGTCAGATCTAGAGCACAAAGCCTTGGCTTAAAGGCTGATTTTAATCAGCATGTTGATTTGCACATTCACGTGCCAGAGGGTGCGACACCGAAGGATGGGCCAAGCGCGGGAATTGCCATGGTGACCGCAATGACGTCTGTCTTAACGAATATTCCGATTCGCAGTGATGTTGCGATGACGGGTGAAATTACGCTCCGCGGACAAGTACTGCCAATTGGCGGCTTGAAGGAAAAGCTACTCGCGGCGCGTCGCGGTGGCATCAAAATTGTATTGATTCCAGAAGAGAATGTGAGGGATTTAAAAGAGATTCCTGACAATATCAAGGATAATCTAGATATCCGACCAGTGGCTAGTATCGACGAAGTGTTGAGTATCGCACTCGAGTCGCAACCAGTGGCTTTAACTGATGAAGAGTTCAATTCGGTTGAAAAAAGTACACTAAATGAAAATAAAAGCGAAACTTCGCTTAATCGTCACTGAAACGGCTTGACCCACGGACTGTGGCTTGTTATAAATTCTCACAGTAACTAGTTACAACAAGGGGTTGTGGCAGTAGTTGCGAAAACAAGAATTAAATATTAACTACAATCCGCACGAAACTTTATATAAGGGGTGTAGAGTGAATAAATCTGAGCTAATTGATGCTATTGCTGAATCAGCAGACCTACCAAAGGCGGCCGCAGGCCGTGCGCTAGATGCAACTTTGGCGGCTGTAACAAATGCACTTAAAGGTGGCGACCAAGTTGTTCTAGTTGGTTTCGGTACTTTTTCGGTTAAGGACCGTGCTGCGCGCACTGGCCGTAACCCACAAACGGGTGCAGAGATCCAAATCGCGGCGGCTAAAGTGCCTTCGTTCAAGGCCGGTAAGGCTCTGAAAGACGCGGTAAACTGATTGTAACACTCCTTAGGAGTTAACAAGCAGTTCAAGGAAAGGCGCAGCCATTTTGACTGCGCTTTTTTTTATGTATTTTTGTAGGTAAAACATGCTTCAGAAAATTCGAGATAACACGCAGAGTGTTACGTCCTATATAATTTTAGGTCTTATGGTTATTGCGATGGCCGCGTTTGGTATCGGTCCTCTAATCGATTCGATTGGTGGTCAACCTGCAGCGGTTGTGGTCAACGGTGAAGAAATTTCTGAGAACCAAGTTCTTCGTGATGTCGAGCGTCGTCGTCTTCAGCTGTACCAAAGTGGGCAGAGCGATATTGATTCTATTGCGCTTCGTGAAGAAGTTATTGATCGTTTGATCCTGTCTACGCTATTGCGTCAGGCAACGGAAGATTTAGACTTAGCGGTTAGCCGTGCTCAGGTCGATCGAATGATTATCGAGAATCCAGCATTTGCGGGTATCGACGGATACGATCCTAACGTGTTTCAACAGCGCGTAGTTCAAGCAGGCTATTCAACAACGGAATTTATTGAGTTACTGGCGAACGATTATCTCGTTCAGCAGTACCTTTCTGGTGGCGCTCAATCCACGTTTGTGTCAGAACAAGAGATAGCGGCTTTCTTCGCGATTGCAGAGCAGAAGCGTAAGTTCGAATACGGTATTTTAGCTGCGGGCGATGGCGCGGAGCTAGAGGTCTCTCAGGAGGCCCTTCAAGCGGCGTACGATGCTCAGCGCGACCGTTTCACGACCACTTCATCTATGACAGCTAAGTACGTTCAGGTAACCCGTGATGACCTTCTAGATGACGTAAGTGTCTCGGAAGATCAGCTTCGTGCAGAGTTCGAACTGCTTCAGTCAGCTGAAGCTGAGCAATCGAGCAAGTTGGTGGCGCATATTTTAATCGCCGATCAAGGGGATGGTAGTCAAGCTGAGCGTGTAGCAGAGGTTCAAGCCAAGCTCGACGAAGGTCAGTCGTTTGATCTAATCGCTGAGGAATTCTCAGATGACTTTTTGAGTGCTGAACTGGGCGGTGAACTGGGTGAGACCGACGGTACGGTCTTTGACCCAGCGATCGAAGATGCTGTGGCAGAATTAGCCGTAGGCGAAGTGTCGGGCCCGGTCGAAACTGACTTCGGTATCCATTTTGTCAAGGTCTTAGATTCATCTGCGGGTGAAAGTCTTGTATTCGAGGATCTTCGCGATGAGCTCGAAGAGCGTGTAATCGCTTTAGAAATCGAACGACTTTACGCGATAAAGATAGCGGAACTTCGTGATGCAGCGTTCCAGTACGGAGATATAGAGTCGCTCGCTGAATCGCTTGGTCTTCAGGTGATGTCGTCATCTGAGTTCACGCTCGCCGAAGGTGAAGGACTTCTAGAAGACGCCGGCATACGTGCAACGGCATTCTCCTCAGAGGTCTTGGAAGATCGCTTGCTTAGTGATGTTGTTGAAACGGAAGATGGCGTCGCCGTGGTCATCGCGGTCGATCAATTCTCACCTTCACGCTTACTCGCATTGGAAGAGGTGGAGTCGCAACTCATTGCTGAGGAACGAGCCAAGTTAGCTTCACAACTTGCTCTTGAGCGAGGCGAAGCAATGGTCGAGTTAGCCAGATCGGGTTCTAATCTGTCTTCTTTGCTCGAAGAGATCGATGCTGAGTGGTTGGTGACAGACCTCGTCGGTCGCGGTGATATCGGCGTACCCGCGCTTGTACTAGATGCAGCGTTTAAAGCACCTGTTGCACGTGATGGGACTCGTACGTTCAGCGCGACTACATTGCCTTCTGGTGATGTGTTAGTACTCGGTATGATAGATGTCCAAGACGGCAGCTATGAGGCTGATGACGAAAGTGCTCAGATGTTCGTGCAGCAGTTCTATGGTTCCATGTATGCGAATTCCGAGTTCCAAGCGTTTGTTGAAGAGCTCAAGCGCAATGCAGAAATCGAGATTCGATAACATCGATCGCACAAAAAAGGAGGCCCGTTGGCCTCCTTTTTTTTGTCTCTAGTTTTCGATTTAAGACTGATTATTCACGTTCACAAAGATGGTTAGGTTTTGTCCGGGCTGAATGTAACGAGCACCTCGAAGGTCTGAATTCCAACGACGCAAGTCATTAATGGTTACTTTAAATCGTTGTGCAATTCTCGCTAGTGAGTCTCCCTGCCGGACGGAGTAATGAACACGACGGGTTTGGTTGACACTATCCGTGCGTTGCCAGATGACCAAGTTCTGACCCGGACGAATCGGGTCTCCAGGAGCCATGTTATTCCAACGAGCGATGTCCGAGACAGTGACGTCATGTTCTCGCGCTAACTCCCAGAGGCTATCGCCAGACGCGACGGTGACATCGACTCGAACAGCGCCGCTTCGACCTCCACGCTGTTGAGCACGAGCTAGGCGCTGCCAGTCCGAGGATGCGTATTCGGCGAGTGAGCCTGCAGGGATTGGGATTAGCAAGTAGTCGCCTGCGCGAATACTGTGGTTTGATAAGTCGTTATACGCTTGAATAGCGTCAACGCGAGTATTAAAGCGCTGTGCAATGGTGCCCAGTACGTCACCGGAATTTACTCGGTAGCGTTCGAAACGGATGCGGTCGCTTTCAGGAAGGGCTGCGATGGCGTGTGTAAATTGCTCCACTCGATCAATCGGAATATTCACGGTTTGATGTTCGGATGGCGCGGTTGCCCACTTTGTGTACCCTGCATTCAACGCTCTAAATTCTGTTTCAGTCAAATCTGCAAGGCGAGCGGCGGTTAAAATATCAATCTGATAACCCGGATCAACCGTCGTAAAGTACGGCTCGTTCGCAATAGGTTGCAAACTTACGCCGTACTTTGTTGGGTCCGATACAATCTCAGCTAATGCTAACAGCTTTGGCACATAGCCTTCGGTTTCACGGGGTAAGTCGAGCGACCAGAAGTCGGTTGGCTTGCCTTGTCGGCTATTTCGAGTTCGCGCGCTATTTACGCGTCCGCCGCCACCATTGTAAGAGGCGATTGCTAACTCCCAATCACCATCGAATCGGTTAGCCAGTTGTTGTAGATAGGTCAAAGCGGCATCGGTCGCTGCCACAGGATCACGGCGACCGTCGTACCACCAGTTTTGCTCGAGGCCAAAGTGTTCACCCGTACTTGGAATGAACTGCCAAAGGCCTGACGCGCGACCGTGCGAGTAGGCGAATGGATCAAAAGCACTTTCAACAATCGGCAGTAACGCCAGCTCTAATGGCATATCTCTTGATTGGAGCTCTGAGATGATGTGGTACATGAAGGGCGTGGCGCGAGTCGCGACTCGGTTCAAGTAACTTTGGTGTTGCGAATAGAATTGAATCTGTTGTTCGACAGCGCGACGATCAGTTTGGGTATCGAGCGTCAATCCGTTTTGAATAATCTTCCAGAGGTCATCCGGAGGAAGTTGAGCTTCAGCGAGGCTTTCTTGGGTCGGCAACTCCTCGAGCGGAGCAACGCGTTCTTCGACGACTAGATCTACCGGAGTGTCGGCGTTTGGAACTTCGTTAGTCAGTTGTAATGAGCTACATGCCGTCATGACAAGTGTTGAGCTGGTGATCGCCATTGCTCGAAAAAGGGGCTTTTGTATCATTAGAAGTTATCCTTCCATTCTCTCAATTTGCCAATCAGTTCGGGGTTCGTCGCGTCGCTAAGATTGTATTTATGGTTCAGCGATTGACGCACGCTGTCGTGCGCGATTCGCATAAACGGATTTACCGTTAATTCTCGACTGATTGTACTTGGTAAGGTTGGTTGATTCGTTAAACGTCGTTTAATCGCCTCGTCTAGGTATTCATCGAGCGCTTTATTATTTGGTTCAACAGCTTGAGCAAACTTTATATTGTCGACTGTGTATTCATGAGCACAGCATACCAAAGTATGACCCGGTAAGTGTTTAAAGAGTTCCATTACATGATCGAGCTGCTTCTCATTTCCTTCAAATAGGCGCCCGCATCCGCAAGAAAATAAAGCGTCACCGCAAAAAAGGATGGGGGTATTTTCCCCATCGTTAATGAAGTAAGCGATGTGATCGAGTGTATGTGCGGGAACGTCGAGAACGGTGAGTCCGCGAATAATATCTTGGCTTGCACATTCGCTCGGCAACATCGTTGATTGACTACACGTCTGTGGATTAGCCACCACAATGGAGCGTGGATACTTCTCGATAAGTTGCTCAACACCGCCGACGTGATCGTAGTGGTGATGCGTGATTAGAATACCATGGAGCGCAATCTGATTGGATGCGAGATGATTGATTACCGAATTGGCGTCACCGGGGTCGACCACCCAATAATGTCCGTCTTGATCTTGCCACAACCATATGTAGTTATCATTGAAGGCTGGAATGGGGGTTAAAGGCACGTTGAATACTCGCATCAATCTACTATTCAATAGTATATTAACAGTTCATACTAAATGTGCCGAGTAGTTTGAATGGCAAATACAACACAAGACAAAACCTCATTATTTTTTGAGGAAGTGGCTGGCGAGGATTGGCTTGAAGGGCAGTCCCGGCTCTCTGACCCTCTGTTACGCTCAACGTTCGGTTATGCGGGTGTGTTAAGCAGTGCGGTCGAAACGGGTATCGAATTAAACCCGAGTGTTGGGAACTTTTGGCGCGCACATTCGAGCGTATGCCTGTCAAAAACTGATGTCTATGCTTCACCAGCAGCTTGGCCGTTCGCCAACGGCGAGCTCGATTTAGTGGTGTTGCATCATATGTTGGATTTTGCCCGCGACCCACACTCGGTCTTTAGAGACTCAGCGAGAATAGTAAAGCCGGGTGGCCACCTCATGGTCATCGGGTTTAATCCGTTTTCGCTCCAAGGTGCAAGACGCTTTGTAAATCAGTGGCGTGGAGATGCATGGCATTATGATGCGATTCGAGTTAACCGCCTTCGTGATTGGTGTTCACTTTTGGGCTTTGTAGAGTGTGGGCTTCGCTACGGGCGAGTCATTCCCTGGAAGGCCCCAACCGAAAAACTTGCTCATTTAAATTTCGGTCTAAAACGTGGTCTGCCGTGGGGTAGTTATTACGTGATGCTTGCGAAAAAGGTGAACTACAGCGGTATTCGCCGGAGCGCGCACAAACGTGGATTTGAACTGTCTTTAAGCGGTGTAACCGGTAAGGCAGCAATGAGAGAAAATAATAGTTGAAGAATATAACCATATTTACCGATGGCGCTTGTAAAGGAAACCCCGGTCCAGGCGGTTGGGGAGCGGTACTCCGTTTTGGCAAACACCAAAAGACCTTGTGTGGCGGTCAAAATGACACCACGAATAATCAGATGGAGTTGTTAGCAGCGATTAAGGCTTTGCAAGCGTTGACGGAGCCGTGTGACGTCGACCTATATACGGACTCTCAGTATCTGCGTAAGGGGGTTTTGGAATGGATGGAAAACTGGAAGCAACGCGGTTGGAAGACGAGCGCAAAGCAACCTGTTAAAAATCAGGCGTTATGGCAAGAGTTAGACGCTGTGATTAACAAACATAAAATTAAATGGCACTGGGTTAAAGGTCATTCGGGTCATGAAGGTAATGAACTGGCAGATGAGCTTGCAAACTTAGGTATTGAAAAGCTAAAGGGCAATGCATGAGACAGATCGTTCTTGATACTGAAACCACCGGTATTAATCCGAAGGATGGGCATCGAATCATCGAAATTGGGTGTATTGAGTTGGTTGATCGAAAGCCAACGGGAAACGTCTATCACCAATATATTCAGCCCGAGCGTGAAGTCCCGCAGGAGGCGATTGATGTTCACGGAATCACCAACGAGTTTTTGGCGGACAAACCTCTTTTTGCTCAAGTGGCGCAGGAGTTTTTCGAATTCGTCAAAGGGGCGGAGTTAATTATTCACAACGCTCCGTTCGATATGGGGTTCTTAAATCACGAGTTTGAACTGCTTAATCGCGGGTATCCACCGCTAGACGATGTGGTATCGGTTCTTGATACGCTCGTTATGGCAAAAGAACTCAGACCAGATAAGCGCAACTCGCTGGATGCGCTGGCGAAAGAATATCCGATTAGCAATAGAGATCGAACCTATCACGGCGCGTTACTTGACTCAGAGATCCTAGCCGAAGTGTATTTGGCGATGACCGGTGGTCAAAAACATCTCGATCTCGCGTCCGACGATGGCAGTTCGTCAGATCAAGTGATGCCGCTCAAACCGATTGATCGCAGTAAATTAGGTCAGTTGCCAATCTATCAAATTAGCGCTGCAGAGCGTCAGGCTCATTTTGATAAACTCGAGTCTTTGCGCAAAGCAAGTGGTGATCAATGTATCTTTGATACGTTTAAACACTAGATGGCGCCCATCGTGGTCCAACGCCCTCGAGTCAGGTACTCGAAGGCGTTGCAGCGATACTAAATAAGCAGGTATCCAGACAAGCCGAGAACGAGGGTATACGGAAGAGCCATCATCACCATTCGGCCATAGCTAAGCCTAATTAACGGCGCGATCGCAGATGTCAGTAAGAATAAGAACGCGGCTTGACCATTGGGTGTTGCGACACTAGGGAGGTTGGTTCCTGTGTTGATTGCGATCGCCAGTTCTTCATAGTGTGCTCGTGTAATTTCGCCTGCTTCATACAGCGCTGTCACTTCATCGATGTATACCGTTGCCACGAAAACGTTGTCGGAAATCATCGATAATAAACCGTTTGCAACGAAAAACATTTCTGGTTGGTCATCGAGGGGTAATTGCATCACCAGATGAATAACCGGCGTAAACAAGTGCTGCTCATGAATCACCGCGACGATCGAAAAGAATACGACGAGCAGCGCAGTGAAGGGCAGGGCCTCTTGGAAAGCATGGCCGATTTGATGTTCTTCGGTCACTCCGTTAAACGAAGTCAGGAGAATAATCACTAACAAGCCGATCAGTCCGACTGCTGCGACGTGAAAAGCTAAGGATAGTACGAGTAAGATCGCCACCAGCCCCTGGGTAATCAACTTCGCACGATCGGTATGTGAGCGCTTTTCGGTCTGATCATCATCGTACGATTTAAGCACTGCATACACGTCGTCCGGCATGTTAGATCCATAACCGAACCATTTAAGCTTTTCAACGCAGACGCAGGTAATGAGCCCGACCGCTAAAATGGGCATCGTAATGTGCGCCATGTTTAGGTAAAAGTCGACGAAGTTCCAGTCAAGCCGTTCACCGATAATGAGGTTTTGTGGTTCGCCGACTAAAGTACTTACACCACCAAGCGCTGTGCCAATTGCACCGTGCATCATAATGCTTCTTAAAAAAGCTCGAAATTCTTCGAGACTTTCGCCGTGTTGCGCCCGTTCTTTATCACTCACCTCGTGGTTTTGCACTAAAGCCGAGTAAACGTTGTTGTAGACGTTGTAGAAGCCCACGGCCACCGTAATGAGGACGGCGGTGACGGTTAGGGCATCTAGGAATGCGGACAAAACGGCTGCGCTTAGCGAAAATAGCACCGAGAGTAAAATCTTATGCCGAATTTTTATGAGGATTTTAGTGAAGATGTAAAGCAACATGGCTTGCATAAAGTAAATCCCTGCAACCATGAAAATTAGCAACAGAATGACCTCTATATTATTAACCGTCTCCGCTAATACCGCATCTGTGGATGTTAAGCCGAGCATGACGGCCTGTATTGCCAACAAACCACCCGGTAACAGTGGGTAGCATTTCAAGGCCATGGCGAGAGTGAATATAAACTCGGCAATCAGAACCCAGCCTGCGACCGTTGGCCCAAGCCCAATCAGTAACATTGGATTTACGATTAGAAACGTCACAATACTTAGCTTGTACCAGTTAGGTGAATTCCCTAAAAAGTTGGTGACGCTCGCCGTTGCAATACTAGAGATCATTGAAATGCTACCTATTTTAAGCAGTTGTTTTTTTTCATATACCAAGGCGGACTTAACCTTTGCTCGAACGGAGAGATTTTTCAAGTAATATTTTTTGCTCTAAAAATAACTACAAGTTCGCAAATTCAAGGAAATACACTGCTTATGTTGTTTGTTCTATTTCTTTACCAAGGGTAATATGAATAAAAAACAAAGCCCCTCGGAGGATTAACGTGGGTCAAACAAACACCGCTGCATCACTCGCTCTAGTTAAAGAAGATTTTCACGCATCTTTACACAAAGCGGTAGCTCTGCTGGAAGAATGGATTAGCAACGACGCCGACAACGAAAAACTCGACGAGTCAGCCAACGAGTTATTGCGTCTTGCGAGTACAGCTAAGTTACTCAACTTACCGAGTTTAGGGACTCTCCTTGGTACGGCATCACAAGTGTTATCGTCGGGAGCAATCCGTGACCTTGCCGAGGACAAGCGTGCCAGCTTAGCCACAACCATTTTGCTAACCGAACGCTACGTCGACTTGATCATTGCCGGCGGCATTAACAGCCCAGAAATGTTGATCGAACCGCTCAATTCGTTGCAGCGCTTCCTGAAAACTTCTCCATCTCGTGTTTACCACTGGCTCGATGGATTTCACCCAGCAACCGAAGTGAGTGAATATAACGTCGACGAGGCGACGCTGCGTCGTCAACGCATTATGCTCCAAACGGGTCTGATTGCCTTACTTCAGGGAGAATCGGATCGCGCGCTTCTGCTACTCGAGCGAGCGACGACCCGACTTTCAGGTATGAGCGATCATGCCGATAAACTACTTTGGGAGAGTTCGGCGAAGGTCATGTCAGCGATTCATGACGTTGAGCTTCCCAATATTGCTAAACGCCAATTTCGTTTCCTCGATGTGTATTTGAACTCGGTCATTCGTAAGACGGCCACAGTGGAAGGGTTCAACGATGCGTGGGGCGCAATCTGCTGGCTTGCGGCAGCGCTTCGCGCGTCTGATCGAGAGGTTTTGGTATCGCACTTTGACGGCGAACTTCCGTATTCTCTCGCACAGCTAAGCTCTGGGATGCTGAGTCTGAATGGCGTTTCAGTTTCGACGCTCGACTCGGTCGCTGTTTTAGTTAAAGAAGACATCCGCCATTCAAAAGAGTTGCTCGAGATTATGTCTCAGAGTGAGGCTAATAGAGAGGTGAGCCGCGTCGATCAGCTCATTGGTGGCCTCAAACGTATTGCGAATACATTGGAAATGGTTGGGTTGGGTACCGTATCTGTATTGGTTCGAAATCAAATTAATGACATTCTTGAAGCGAGTCATGGCCAAGTGATTGATGATCCAACCGTGTCTACTGTGGCCGATTTACTGTTGTATCTCGATTCGTGTATGGATCGACTTAACAAGGGCGGTACGGTAGGCCTTGATGCCTTTAACGAGGATGCTCGCAGTGCTCAGGTTGCCGTGAGTTTGCTAGATCAAACGCGGACGCTCGCTCTTGAGGAAGCGAAGCAGCAGATCGTGCTATTAAAGCAATCGCTAAGCAACTTTATCGAGACAGGCTTTGACCCAGAACAAATCGAACTGATTGGTCCCGCACTTGAAACGATCCGCGGTGTAGCATTCGCGCTTAATTTGTCACGTGCGGCAGCGGTTGTTACAAAAGCACAGCGTTTTGTTCATGACCGTGTACATAATGCGATTGATGAGGGCGGTATCGAGCCAATGCTTGAGACATTCGCTGACGCGCTCATCGGTCTCGAGTATTATTTCGACCAATTAAAGTACTCCGAATTTCCGGACGATAAGATTCTCGATATGGCTGATGAATCCCTCGCTGCAGTGGGTTATGCCAACTAATGCAATGGATTGTGACCGATGGTATTGAGCTCGAGGTGGGTGATGATGGCTTTTTCTTCTCGAGTGAGCCGAACATAGACGGTGAGAGGATCGATTTATCTCCCATCGGTAGGTCAATTACCGTCGTGATTCCAGATGAACCCGTTCGTGCCATAAAAGCACGAGAGGCCGTTTTATCCCTAGATATGAGTGCGCAAGAGCCAGTGGCCGCAGCATTAGAGGTGGCTGGTTGGTTTCGTAGCCATCGTTTTTGTTCACGTTGCGGTGATCGAGCACGTCGTCACTTACAAGAGCTAGCAATGCTTTGCGATCATTGTGGGCATCGAAATTATCCCAGATTGTCACCCTGTGTGATTGTGATTGTTACCAAGGACGATCAAGTTCTTTTAGCAAATCACAAACGGGGTAAAACGCCGGTTTACAGTGTTCTTGCAGGTTTCATTGAAGTAGGAGAGTCAGCTGAAACGGCCGTGATTCGAGAGGTCAAGGAAGAGGCGGGTATTTGGGTTGACGACGTGTCCTACGTTGGTAGCCAATCGTGGCCTTTCCCCGGTCAGTTTATGCTGGCGTATCACGCGAAATGGAAAGAAGGCGAACTCAAACCTGATCGCTCCGAACTAGCCGACTTACAGTGGTTCGATAAATCGGCTCTGCCGATAATTCCACCGCCCGGAACCATCTCACGGTTGATGATCGAGCGGTGGCTAGACGGCAAGTTAAGCTAGAAAGCCTCCGTCGACGTTCATACAGGTTCCAGTAGTGTAGCTGCCGGCATCGGACGCGAACAATAAGACGGCTCCCGCCATTTCTTCAGGTTGTGCTGCGCGATACATGGGGATTCGTGACAGGAATTCTTTATTTTCCGTAAGTGCCGAGGCAAATTTCGTATCGGTAAGTCCAGGCAATAAGGCGTTAACGCGTACATTATCTTTTGCACATTCTTTGGCGAACGCTTGAGTCATATTAATGACGCCGGCTTTGGTGATTGAGTACACGCCTTGCCAAGGGCCAGGTTGTTTTCCATTAATACTCGCAACGTTAATAATCGAGCCGCCCCCGTGCTTCGACATCATCTTGACCGCATTGCTGCACATATAGAAGTAGCCTTTCAGATTGACTTGGACGATTTTGTCGAAAGCTGATTCTGGGGTGTCTTCGATTGGTCCGAAATAAGGATTGGTTGCGGCATTGTTAACAAGAATGTCCAATTTGCCGTGTTTTGATTCAATCGCTTCAAACGCTGAATTAATATCGTCCATTGAACCAACGTGAAGAGCAAGGGCCTCTGCGCTGAACCCGAGGGCCTCAATCTCGTCGACGACTTGCTGGCATCCATCAATTTTTCGGCTGGATACGATGACATGCGCACCAAACTGCGCGAAGAGCATCGCAATTGATTTTCCGATACCTCGGCTCGCTCCGGTCACGAGTGCTACTTTGTTAGTAAGATCGAAGGGATTTTTCATAAACTTTATAGCCTTATTATGTTGTTTGTTTCGCTGTTGATTCGATTGTTTTTCGCGATTGGACTTGTGATAGCATGAGCATTAATTTGAATAATTACAACGTTTTATGAAGGAGCGAAACTTGGAATTCATTAGTGACTACGGTCTCTTTTTACTAAAAGCAATCACGGTCGTGGCGAGTATTGTCATCGTGATTGTAGTGGTTACAGCCGCGGGCATGAAGAAACGCGAAAAGAAGGGCGGTATCTTCGTAGAAGATATTAATGACAACTTTTCCGATTACGCTGACACCATGTTCCAAGCCATTGCTTCAGACAAAGAAGTAAAGGATAAGCAAAAGGCCGACAAGAAAGCTGAAAAGGCGAAGAAGAAAGAGTCGAAGAAAACGACAAACGATAAAACGCAGAATGACAATGATATAAAACCGCGTCGCTTCGTCATCGAGTTCGATGGAGATATTAAAGCGTCGCAAGCTGAATTACTTCGTTTCGAGGTAACTGCCATATTATCGATTGCGAAACCTGGTGATGAAGTCGTTGTTCGGCTCGAAAGCCCTGGTGGTGTGGTTCATGGATACGGATTTGCCGCGGCGCAACTCGATCGCCTAAAGAAAGCGGATCTAACGCTTACTATTGCGATTGATAAAGTGGCTGCAAGTGGTGGATACATGATGGCTTGCCTTGGCGATAAAATTATTGCATCACCGTTTGCCGTGGTTGGTTCGATTGGTGTGCTGGCACAGATGCCAAACTTTCATCGATTACTCAAAAAAAATCATGTCGATGTTGAGCTCCATACGGCGGGTAAGTTCAAGCGTACATTGACTATGTTGGGTGAAAACACGGATGAGGCTCGTGAAAAGTTCAAAGAAGAGCTCGAGGATATTCACTCACTCTTTAAGGAAATGGTCGCGGAGGCGCGTCCGAAACTCGATATTGACCGTGTTGCTACGGGAGAGGCATGGTACGGAAAGCGTGCACTCGAGCTCAATCTAATCGACGAAATTCAAACCTGTGACGATTATTTGTTTTCGGGGCGTGAAAAGTACGATCAGTTCAGCGTCGAGTGGCGAGAAAAAGTTGGCATGGCTGATCGACTCGGGATCGCTGCGTTATCCACCGTCAAACGTGGTGTCATCTCACTTTATTCAGCGATGCAGCGTCCCAACGTCTAGTCTCGTCTAAGCTCGGCGTTCGGAGCCATCGGATTGGGTAACCTAAAGACGACTAGATAACTCGATACGACGAAGCTTAGGATCGCAGCGACCTGAATGACGGTCGCTGCTTGATCACTGACCAGCGAATTCGCGATCGCGACAAATACAATCATGAGTGAGAATTCGCTGATTTGACCTAGACGAGTACCTAAGTCCCAAGCCAGCTTATTAGTCTCAGATTGACCTCTAATTAACAATCGAAATGCCGTGGGCTTGAGCGCGAGCATCACAGCAGCAAGCGTCAACGCGGGTAGCGCGACCTCGCTAAGTAGCCCGATATTCAAGCTCGCACCTAGTGCGCAAAAAAAGATCACCAAGAAGAAATCTCGAAGCGGCTTAAGACTGAGGGCGAGATATTGTGAAATCGGGGAGCTTGCTAAGCTAACGCCAGCGAAGAACGCACCAATTTCACGAGAAAGTCCCATGAGCTCGGCAATTTCAGCAAGTCCCAGGCACCACCCCACACTCAGTAAAAAGATAAACTCTTGAATTCTGTCGTATCGAGCAATGATCGGTAGAAGAACAAACCTGACGGTTGCGAGGCTGAGCCCAGCGAGCACTGGTATCCAAAAGAACACTTTAGAGATCGCGAGT
>JABXIR010000017.1 GCA_013372965.1 Gammaproteobacteria bacterium | reverse complement strand
CTGAGACCAAGCTGCAAAGTATTCTTGAGTAAATTGATCACGCCCTGAATGAATAAAGCGTCCAACACTGTGGTTTAGCCAGTAATTATCGATGACATCAAAATTGTCTCTCATTTAAATTCGTCCCCTAAGCAGCTCAACATCCTCATAAGCCGTCTTTACGTCACTTCGCTGTCTTGCACAACGAAGGTCTCGAAGTTTTTCTAACGCCGCCAGCAAAACCGGCAGCGGAGGACCACTCGCGGTCAATGTGCCGTGGTGTCGCTCCTCCATCGCCTTCGAGGGCTTAGTAATAAACTTATCTACCAATAAATCGTGATGCTGTTGCGCTGCACGGCCATGCGCATCGACTACATCTAATAGAGAGCGAATGGTTTGAGCTTGATGTGGCCACTGATTACTCTGACTAAGCTCCTCTTTCAATTCCGATAGTAAGCTTCGCCGCCTCAATACATCGCGGAGTAACGCTTGATCGTCTGGCATCATGTAAAGCATCTTATCCACCAACAGCTGCGAATAATAGGCGTCATCACCTCGACACAGTCCCAAAAGTAAGTCGATCACGTTTATACCGGCGAAGTCACCTGCATTGGCACCACGATAACTTTGATGTCCAACTCGGTACGTTTTATAGTACGGTCGCACACTGTAAAAGAAGCGATCAACATTGAGTCGTGCATTCAGTTGCTCGTTACTGGCATAGACGTCGTCGAGCGCATCCTTGGCATTTCGAAGTAAGTCGATCGCCACCGGAGATGTCATTCCAAGACGCGAGACTCGTAATAGAGCTTCTGAGGCGCGCTGATAAGCGAGAATCGCACGCGTATTAAACTCATTAAATACCGCCTCATCTTCGCCATGAGTAAACGACTTCGCAACGCCACCATGGGCGCAATTATGAGTCGTAAGGTGTGCCGTCGAAAACCGCGGAATCATGCCAACCGAAGCACCCACTTGAAGCGCCAAGGCGGAGGCCTCTCGAAGCGGAGAATGCGTTTCACGAGTTGGTTCTGTTAACTCGTGGCGACGACAGGCGGCCATGAAGAAGCCAACATTACCGAGCAAGTCGAACCCTGCCTCAAACCCTTCGTCAGTGTTGCCCTCAGCCAATAACGCGGTGATAAGCTCATTACCTTCAGTTAGTAACATCTGTTTTAGATCGTCGCCCACCCCCTCGGTATTTGCCCGATCTTCTTGGCACCAATAGATATCTTCAAGAGCAGTGTTCAAATCGATAAATCGGCCTCGAATCCATTGATCGAGTGCCTTTGCATTGGCGGTCATATGTCACCCTCAGTCATTTTTTAGTATTATCAACCAATAGTTTTAGGTTTTTTTGCCAAATTTAACCAAATTATTGTACATTAATGTCCATTAACTCCAAATTTTTCGCATATAACTAAAAGAAAACACCAATGCTAGATAAAATTGATCAGCACATTCTGAACCTGCTTAAACATAATGCGCGATTAAGCAATGCTGAAATTGCAAAGCGTGTCAATTTATCCCCGACGCCCTGTCTAAGACGCATTAAGCGCCTAGAAGAACGGGGGCATATAAAGGGGTATAGAGCAGTTATCGACCTTTACCCAGATCGAGACTCTGTTGGGGCATTAGTGTCAGTTAAGCTCGCACAAAATAGTTTGGCATCCGCGGAAGAATTCGAGGCAGCGGTTCGTCAGCTCGAGGCCGTATCACAATGTTTCACCGTCTCGGGTGTGTATGACTATGTTCTTATTGTTAGCGCAGCTTCGCTGAGCGACTTGGAGCGCGTGCTCAAAAAAGATTTGGGGCGTATTGAATCTATTCAAGACATGGCTTCGACCATCATCCTAAATCAAATTACGGACTAATCTTATGCTTCAATTAATCATCGTTACCTTAATTTGGGCATTCTCCTTCAGTCTAATTGGCGAATTTTTGGCGGGTAACGTCGACAGTTATTTCTCCGCCTGGTCAAGAATGGCGCTCGCCTTAGTGGTGTTTTCTCCGTGGCTGTTTAAATCTAAAGAGGCGTTAGCCTACCGCGCAAAAGTCGCCGTCATTGGCGCAATACAGCTTGGGGTAATGTATCTTTTCTACTTCAAATCATTCGAATACCTTGCGGTTCCCGAAGTACTGTTATTTACCATATTTACCCCAATCTATGTTGCGCTCTTCGCCGAAGCGCTCGAACGCAGATTTAACGCGCACCATCTATTTTGGGCCATGGTGTCGGTCATCGGTGCATATGTGATTCGGCAACACGATGTGTCCAGTGACGCACTGATCGGATTCTTCATTGTTCAAGGCGCTAACTTGTGCTTCGCCGCCGGACAGGTCGCCTATCGTCACCTAAATCAGGGGCGAGCTAAGTTAATCGAGCCGACACGATTTGCCGATTTCTTTGTCGGAGCGTTTGTCATCTCGACCATTGCTTGGTTGCTTTTTGGCTCTTTACCTAGTCGGGTCTCACCGCTCAACATCGCCATACTGATTTGGCTCGGGGTTGTTGCTTCGGGTATTGGCTATTTCTTATGGAATGCCGGTGGGTCTAAAGTTAGTACAGGCACGCTCGCCGCGATGAATAATGCATTGATCCCTGCCGGCCTGGTAGTCAACTTGATCTTTTGGAATAAACCCATCGACCTAATAACAACCTCGGTGGGCGGTGCTATCATTATATTTGCCGTCGTTATGGATCAGCGTCAAAGTAACAAACAGCTACAAGATTGTCATAAACAAAATCACTGCCACTCTCGAGGTAATCACATTGAGTAAAGAATTTGTCGACACGATCATTTACGCCAGTATCGTCGTTGACCCGAATAATGAGACAACACCGGCGCGCTACAAACATGCAATCATTATCGACGAAGGACTGTTAATTGACGTCCTGCCTTACGAAGAAACGATGCAATTGTACCAAGCGGCTGAAGAAATCTACCTAGATCATCACGCCGTGATGCCAGGGCTAATTAATGCGCACGGCCACGCGGCAATGTCACTGCTTCGCGGCTATGCCGATGACTACGAACTCGATACGTGGCTGAACGAGCATATCTGGCCCGCTGAAAACGCGCACGTCTCTGCTTCATTTGTTTCGTTAGGTACCGAATTGGCCGCAGCTGAGATGATTAAAACGGGCACGACAACCTTTTCGGACATGTACTTCTTCCCCGAAGCCGCGGCAGAAGTTGTAGATCGTGTCGGGCTTCGAGCACAGTTTGCCACGACCATTTTCGACTTCCCCTGTGCTTGGGGTAGCGGCCCAGATGATTACCTTGAGAAAACGTTGCGCTTCACGAGCACCTACGCAAATCACCCGCGAGTCACGGTCGCACTGGGACCTCATGCACCCTACACGGTTAATGACGAAAACTTCGCGAAAGTCGTCGCAGTTGCCCAAGAGCATGAATTACCGATACACGTCCACTTGAGCGAAACTCAAAAAGAAGTCGACGATAGCATCGCTCAACACGGTATGTCGCCGGTCGTTCGCCTTCACAAGCTCGGTGCGATCAAAGCGAATAGCCAGTTAGTACACATGACGGCTCTCAGTGAAGAAGATATGGCGTTGGTGGCTGAATCAGGCGCCTCAGTTATCCATTGTCCAAAGAGCAATCTGAAGCTTGCCAGCGGGCTGTGTCCAACTCAGGCGCTGTTGAATCATGGCGTAAATGTCGCCATCGGCACGGATGGTGCGGCGAGTAACAATGCGTTAGACCAATTTAGTGAGCTTCAATACGCCGCTATGATCGCGAAGGTTCAACATTCGGACCCAACGGCCATTAGTGCGCTTACGTCGCTCAAAATGGCGACCATTGGGGGTGCTAGAGCGCTGGGAATCGATCACATCGTCGGCGACTTCACAAAAGGAAAGCATGCGGATCTGTGTACGGTACGCATCGACGCCATTGAGCTTCAACCGTTGCACAACATTATCTCACAGCTCGTGTACACCCAGTCAGGGCAGAAGGTAACAGACGTTTGGGTCAAGGGGCATCGTTTGCTCAACGATACCAAGCTCACCACGATTGATGAAGACGCGCTCGCCGCTAAAGTGGCGAAGTTTAAAACTCAGATGAGTACGAACTGACGATCAGCGAGCGGCCATGAGATCGGTTCACTACCGGCATGCTTCAAGTAGTCATTTGCTTTAGAAAACGGTTTCGATCCAAAAAATCCGCGATGCGCACTCAACGGAGAGGGGTGCGCAGACTCGATCACGAAATGATTATCGCGATAGATTCGGCCTTTTTTCTTGCGAGCGTAGCTCCCCCACAAAATAAACACGATGGGTTGTGTTTGATGGGTACACACATCGAACAATGCGTCAGTAATCGACTCCCAATTGGCCAAGTGCGAGCCAGGTGTTCCTGCCTCCACCGTCAGCGCAGCATTCATCAATAACACCCCTTGTTCAAGCCAATCGCTTAAATCGTGTCTTCGATGAGCGCATCCGCCAAGCTGCAAGTCGCTATCCAACTCTTTTAAGATGTTCTTTAAGCTGGGAGGAGCTGGCAGATCATCGGGAACAGAAAATGCGATCCCCTGCGCCTGCCCTGCTCCGTGGTAAGGATCTTGCCCGAGGATCACCACGCGAACATCCTCAGGTGCCACACGTTCGAACGCTTTGAACCATTTAGACTCCGGCGGGTATATTTCCCGACCAAGATCTGCTTGCGTCTTGAGATGGATTCGAGTTTCAAGAAGTTGCGCCAAGCACTTCTCATCGAGAAGAGATTGCCACGGTTTGGGTAACGCTGGTGAGTCAGTCATATGGTGAGTGTACGTCGAACCATGGACAAAAAAAAGCCGACGTAAAACGTCGGCAAAAAGACTAGATGTACCGAAAAGCACACCTTTTCTACGGGATGAGGTATTAACCAGCTTTCACTAAAGCGGCGGTGGTATCCAACATGCGATTCGAGAAACCCCACTCATTGTCGTACCAAGCCATCACTTTCACGAGATTACCGTTGACGCGAGTTTGGGTGCCATCAATGGTTGAAGACGCGGCATTGTGGTTGAAGTCTGACGACACCAACGGAAGCGTGTTGTACCCAACCACTCCTGGTGTTTGTTCAGCGCGCGCTTTTAAAACGGCATTCACGTCTTCAACACTCGGCTCTGCATCAACGATCACACTTAAATCCACCAAGGACACATTGGCGGTTGGCACGCGGACTGCCATGCCATCCAGTTTTCCCTGTAACTTAGGTAACACGAGACCCACGGCCGCCGCAGCACCGGTTTTCGTCGGAATCATGTTCTGTCCAGCTGCACGCGCACGATAGAGATCCGAATGTGGTCCGTCCATAATCATTTGATCGGCGGTATAGGCGTGAACGGTGGTCATGTTCCCTCGAACAATCCCAAATGCATCGTCGAGCGCCTGAGCAACGGGAGAAAGGCAGTTTGTCGTGCAGCTCGCATTACTGACGATAACGTGATCAGCCGTTAGTGTGTCGTCATTCACACCAAATACAATGGTGTTGTCGGCATTGGACACCGGAGCACTGCACAATACTTTTTTAGCACCCGCTTCGATATGCACGGATGCCGCCGCCTTCGAATTGAATCGACCGGTACACTCCAGCACCACATCGACACCCAACTCAGCCCACGGTAAGTTTTCTGGCTTAGGCTCAGATAATAACTTAACGACTTGTCCATTAATGGTTAGTGCATCCTCAGAAAGCTCAACCGTTCCAGGAAATGGCCCGTGCACAGAGTCGAACTTGAAGAGATGCTGTCGATGCTCAAGTGTCATCAAATCGTTAATCGCGACCAGCTTAAATTCATTTTCACGACCAGACTCGTATAAAGCGCGCGTTACCATACGACCGATGCGACCAAAACCGTTAATTGCAATTGTAATCATAATTCTCTAACAACCTTTTTAAATTCGAGTGTTCTTCAAACTGTTTTTGACACGACGATACTTCTCTTTCGCTACCTCACCGCGCTGGCGGTAAATGGCAGTCGATAGAAGATCGACCCACAGCATCATCAAAATGCGTGAACTCATTGGGGTAACAAGTTCGGTGTTTTCAGTAGAGCGAATCGGCAAAACGTAATCGACTTCGCGTGCCAATGGACTACCTTGTCGAGTGACCGCAATTAATGTAGCGCCAGACGCCTTGGCGAGTTGAGCCACTTCGACAGACAGCGATGTCCGACCCGTAAACGAGAACAGCACAATCGCGACCGACTCGTCTGCTGCGACGGCGGCCATACGTTGCTTTAGCACGTCTTCGTAGTAAACCGTTGATAATCCCATTCGAAAGAAACGATGTTGAGCATCAGCGGCTACGGCGGCCGAGGCCCCTACTCCATAAAATTCAATACGCGACGCAGACGCGAGCGCCTTTTCGACCGCACTCAAATCCACGCTATTCACTGCGACTGGAAATTGATCTAGATCACTCGAAACTTGAGCCAGAAGGCCCGACATAATGTCGTTATCCGAGCTATCGTCGAGTGAGCCGCTAGAGAACTGAGTGTTGGGTGCGATTGAAGCCGCTAGGCGTAACTTCATATCCGGGAAGCCCGCGCAGCCAAGGCGTTTTGCCAAGCGACCGATGGTTGGAGGACTGACCTTGGCTTTAGCCGCTAAATCAGCCGTACTGTAACGAGTCGCTGAGAGAACATCCGATAGAATCACCTCTGCGACGGCGCGTTCCGCTGCAGTTAAAGAATCGAGCGACTCTTCCATTAATAGCTGTAATTCTGTCACAAGCACGACCTCGAAATGTAATTTAATTACATTCTACATAGCAAACTCACAACATCAAGAAATTTTATTACAAAAATTTACCAATCAGTTTTTAAATTACAGCCTATTATCTTTGTAAGGGTACGTGACCCGTCTAACACCTCAGTGTAAACTTTGAACCATTCATACCGAGTTAAAGGATATTTCCTTGGATCTTTCAATCTTCAGAGCAATGATTGGTGCAGCCGTACTGTTCCTCATTGCCTACGGCATTTCAAATAACCGCAAAGCCATCAACTACCGCACGGTAGCGACCGCTTTCTCGCTTCAAGTGACCTTAGCCGCTGTCGTCTTATGGTGGGAGCCAGGACGAAATTTCTTGTACAGTTTGTCATTAGGAATCGGTAACGTCATAAGCTATGGAAGCGACGGAATACGGTTTATTTTCGGTAATGAGATTGCGAATGGCGGCGAGGGCTCTCTCGGCTTTGTCTTTGCGTTCATGGTGTTACCAATGATCGTATTCATTTCATCATTGATCGCGGTTCTTTATTACATTGGCATCATGACGTGGATTATTCGACTGATTGGTGGCGGTCTTCAAAAAATCACGGGCACAAGCCGCCCCGAATCTCTCAGCGCCGCAGCGAATATTTTCGTTGGCCAAACCGAAGCGCCTATGGTCGTAAGACCATTCCTTCCGACTATGACGAAATCCGAGCTTTTTGCAGTCATGGTGGGCGGTCTTTCTACCGTTGCGGGCTCCGTCATTGCCGGACTTCTTGCCGTTGGTATTGAGCTTAAGTTCTTGATCGCCGCCAGCTTCATGGCAGCTCCTGGCAGTCTCCTTATGGCAAAAATCATCGTACCGGAAACGGAAGTTGCTCTAAACGACATCGACGAACTTGATGAACCGGTGGAAGGCCCAGTCAACGTGATTGATGCCGCGGCCTCAGGCGCATCAGCGGGTATGAAGCTTGCCGTTAACGTCGGTGCCATGGTACTGGCGTTTGTTGCTCTAATTAGCTTGCTCAACGGGTTCTTGGGTTGGTTCGGCGACTGGACAGGCTTAAACAACAACCTGGGCATCGAAAGCCTTAGCATGAATT
>JABXIR010000304.1 GCA_013372965.1 Gammaproteobacteria bacterium | reverse complement strand
GCTTGCCCACTGGGCGTATGTCGAGCTTGATCTCAACCTCACCCGCTTCGGTAAATTTTACGGCGTTGCTCAGCAGGTTCATCACCACCTGTCTTACTCGCGTCGGATCGACTAAATAGAAAGACTCTTCTGCACCGCTAATCGTATATTTTAGGTTCAATCCTTTTTTAGAAGCCGTCGGTTGAAGTAACTCGTAAATGCCCTCGATCAGTTCAGGCAAGTTCGTCGGAAGCACTTCGAGGCTAAGTTTTCCAGCGTCGATCTTAGAAAAGTCTAGAACGTCGTTAATAATGTCTAACAGGCTCTTACCCGATTGCTGAATCGTATTAACCTGCTCTCGCTGATGCTTGTCTAAGGTGGTTTTGGCGAGCACCTCAAGCATACCAAGCACACCGTTAAGCGGCGTTCTAATTTCATGGCTCATTGTTGCCAAAAACGAGGTTTTTGCGGCTGCAGCCGCCTCGGCAGCCTCACGTGCAGCGATCAGCTTTTTCTCGACCACCTCTCGCGCTTGAACTTCTCGACGTAGTCGTTGGTTCCAAATGAAAATACCAACGAAGACACCTGCAATAATGAGGCCGATAATGCCTAAGTTTCGATACACTCTGACTAACTGATCTCGGTCATCGAACTGCACGCGGTACCAACGGTTCTTGATGGTTGTGAGTTCTTGCTCTGTAATCGTCGCCAAGCCTTTGTTAATGATCTGCGCGAGTGTGGTCTGACTGGCGTTAAAACCAAAACGCAACGGAGCCTCACCCAGACTCACCGGTAACGCCACCTTGAGATTGGTAAAATCAGAACGATCGATTTCGAAGCTCGAATTGACTCGGTTACCCACAAAAGCATAGGCCGTGCCGTTCGCAACCATTGAGAGCGCTTCATTGATGTTTCGAGTGGTCACGATTCGTACTTCGGGCACCTCATCTCGAAGTACTTCGCCGATGCGCCAACCTTCCGGAATGGCGACAATCTTAAATCGTAAATCTCGAATATTACGCACCACCACATCTCGGCGTGTGATCACCGCATTTTTCGAATCGTAATAGGGGTCTGAGAACGTCATATATTCACTGCGCTCAGACGACTCGGTGACACTTGTCAGCATCATACGGTCATTATCTTTGAGCAACTCCAGTGCAGTGCTAAATGAATCTGTTGTACGCGGAACAAAATTAATTCCAAGTCGCTCTTTCAGCAGTTGAAGCACATCAAGGTCAATACCAGACACGGTTCCGCCATTGTCAAAATAGAACGGTGCAAACGGATCCTCGGGGAACAGTACTTCGACTTCTCCTAGCTGCGCGATGAATTCTCGTTCGGCTGGATTTAAGCGAACGTAGTCGTTCTGCATGCTGAAATAACGATGCGAAGAATTACTTAACCACTCTGTTTCGATCTCACTCAGAATCGCCCGCGGCAACCCATCGAAACCCTCATCGATTAACTCGCGCAGTTGCGGCTGATCTGCTCGTACCTGTGGGTACAGCAAACTGAGTCCGGTCAGGGACGGTTCAGAAATAATCCGCCCTTGAGCGCCCGCTTCGATAATATAACCATCGGCGTGATGCTGAGAGGAGACCATCGCAGCATCGGCCTCACCGTTTAAAACCGCATCGATCGCCGCTTCCGTCGAGTCGACCACAATTTCCACCGAGTAGGCCCGATCGACAAAACGGGTGAACTCAGGTGAAAACCCCATATCTTCGGTGACCGCGACACGTAGGAACGGCAGGTCTACCGCCATGCCCGGCACGTGATAGAGGGCAACCGAGTAACCGTAATAAGGCTTGGCCTTCATCAAGCCCGGACGTGGGATGTACTCTCCGAACATCCCCATATGAACGTCTACATCGCCAAATGCGGTTGCGTTTAATCCTTCATCAACACCGTCGACCACGAAATCGATTGCGATGTTTTGTCGCGCACCCCAGGCTTTCCAGAGATCAATGACAACCCCCTGAAGCCGTCCCTGCTCATCCGTATACACATAAGGCACCGGGCCCTCAACAACCGCGACACGAATTCGTTCAGGACGTGGATAAGTCTCTTCTTGAGCCGCGACCGCAGCAAACAGTAGGCTGCTGATCAGCGCGATTAAAACTAGGCGAACTCGTCTCATTCGCTTAATTCCTCGCGAGTTTTTTGACGTTTAGCCTCGAGAGAGGCCCCACAAAATTTACAAAAGTCCGCATCGCGCTCATGGCCGAATCGACCACAGTGAGGGCAGTTGGTGTCAATGCGTTCACGACTCTTAAGTTGTTCAGCCAAGCTCGCGGTAAATACGCCGGTCGGAACCGCAATAATCGAATAGCCCGTTAACATGGTGATGGTTGCGAGTGATTGCCCAAGGACTGTATGAGGTGTGACATCGCCGTAACCCACCGTCGTGATCGTCACCACTGCCCAGTAGATGCCGGTTGGAATAGAATCGAAGCCATTTTCGGGGCCTTCAATGACATACATGAGTGCGCCATAGACCGTCGCCAACATACCCACCAGCAAGAAGAAGATAAAAATCATTCGACTCGATGCTTTCAAGGCTTTTAGCAACATATTTTCGTTAATCAGGAACTCAGTAAGCCGAAGAATACGGAACAGGCGCAACACACGAAGCAGTCGAATGACGACGAGATGCGCGGAGTTCGGATCGACCCACAAGAATAGAATCGGCAGTAGGCTCAGAAAATCGATGATGCCGTAGAGCGAAAATATGTACTGTTTTCGATTGGGAGATACCCAAATTCGCGTCGCATACTCGATCGCGAAAAAAATCGAAAAGCAGACCTCGAGGGCAAAGAAAAGCTGATGCCACTGATCACTGTATTCAGCCACCGAATCCAAAACGGCCACACTGAAACTAAAGAGAATTAGCCCGAGCAAGGTCAAATCGAATAATTTGCCAGCACGCGTATCGGTGCCAAATATGATGACGTAAAGTCGGCGTCTTAATTCCATAATTAAACTCGGGTGCTCTTTATCCCTATTTGGTATAATTGCAAGTGTAACGTGTTAGTGCGATAAGCCAAATAGAATTGGAGCTCCGATGTTTTTTCTAAAGCCTCGCAATGTGCAATGCCCACACTGCAAACAATCATTCTTGGTCGATTTCCGAGGTTCGCCGGAAAACCAGCTTGCCCTCAAAAACGGTTCCGACTTCGTCTGCCCCAGCTGCACCAACACGTCCAATTACCCGCGCTACGCTGACGTGGTATTTGGCTTTGGGCTGGCAATTGCCGTCATCCTCATGCCGATCGAGTTCAACACTCAGTACCTAGGAATACCGATTCCTGCACTGGCGGTTGTTGCCACGGCATTCGTGATTGTTGGTTCGTCGCTGAGACGCTTAAAAAAGACAGGTAATTGATACAGCAAGGTCTACACTGCTAGTACACTCTCTGTTAAAAGCGCATCGTGGACCTAAACCTTACCATCTTAACTCTCGTAATACTGTTAGCTGGCCTTGCTGGGGGTGCCATCACGTTTCTTGTGCTTTCACACGACAGAAATCAAAAGCGTTTTATCAGAAGAAAATGTGATGCCCTAGACCAACTCGCATCACTCATATCCAATGCCGCGATCATCGCAGAACACTGTCTTCACCGAGATGCGCCGACCGAGCTTGACTCTCACTTAGATATACTCGCAGACGATCTTCGGCGACTGGGTAGAATCTCGACTCAACTGCAATTAATGGACGAGAGTCGGGTCGCCAACGCAGGATTTAAGTTCCAGTCCATTTTGTGCCGCCTTTATAATTTTCGAATTCGAGCGAAATCTTCACTCTCGCCTCACTTAGTGGCAAAATTTGAGCGAGTCATTCAGTTGAGAAAAGTATGGGCTTTGGGCCAAGTGAGTGACCGGTATCAGCAGACACGCAAGGAACTGTAATGCAACAACCAAACCGCGGGGTAGGTTACTGGCCCAGCGACATTAGCGCTGAGTTCTTAACCGCTCCCAACCGTCAAGTCGGCTATCCTCAAAGCTTCAAAGACGCACTTTACTGGCAGGAAAAATCACCCTCGGGAACTCAGATTGTCAAGCTCTCTCACCTAGACGGTCAGCCGCAGAAGTTACTGACGGCGCCTTACGAAGTGGGAACCCAAGCGAACGTCTACGGAGGTCAAGCGTGGTGCCCAACCAACGACGGCGTACTATTTGTTAACAAGGCGGATCAATCGCTTTACTTACAAAGCCGCAAGACCGTATCGAGAATCGAACATCATCCTGACTGGCGTTTTGCTGACTTTCACTATCACTCATCAAAGCATCTAGCCACCTGTGTGGTGGAAATTCCCAGCGAAGAAGGACACCCGCTCTCGGGCATCGCTGTTATCGACCTGAATCATCAGTCGTTGTCTCTCGTTCACTCGAGCGCCGGATTTATTGCCTTCCCGCGATGGTCCGAAGATGGTGAACGCCTCGCGTTTATGCGCTGGGGACTCGACAAGATGAGTTGGGATGACAGCCAGATCGTGACCGCTCGCTGGACCGGCTCTGAACTGATCACGATACAACCCGTCACCACCGATCAAGCTCAGGGAGTATTCCAACCGTACTGGCATAAAAACGCGCTGTGGTACGTCACCGACGTCGATGGTCTCTGGGAAATCTACCACGATCGCGAGAAATTTCTCCCCTTGGCAGGCATCGCAGAGTTCGGCCGTCCGTTGTGGCTCTTCGGTTGGTCGACCTTTGCGGTGAGCGACACAACGGTATTCGCGCTGGGCGTTATCGATGCGAAATGGACGCTTTACGTGGTTGATCGCCACTCGGGAGACGTCAATCCGGTGGCGCTGCCGTTTGAACTCATTGAGGATATCGTACTTCACGAAGACGGCGTGGTGTTTATCGGAGAGAGCGCAGATCACCCGCGCTCGCTGTGTTTCTGGAGTCAAAGCCAAGGGTTGCGTCGCCTTCGCAAAGATTACCGACAGTTTCCAACAAAAGAAGCGATCTCGGTTCCCCAGCAGATCAAATTTCCAACGGCGAACGGGCACGTGAGTCACGGATTCTTCTACGCACCGAAACACCCCAACATTGAGCTCATGGTCAAGCCGCCATTGATGGTACTCGCTCATGGTGGCCCTACGGCCTGTAACCACGGAGTCTTTAACGCAAAGATCCAATACTGGACGAGTCGAGGCTTCGCGGTATTCGATGTCAACTACCGAGGATCGACAGGATACGGGCGCGGTTACCGTCAGGCACTTAACCAGCATTGGGGGGTCGTTGATGTCGAGGATGTGCTTTGTGGCGTACAGTTTCTCATCGAGAACGAGTACGTCGATCCGACCCGAGTCATTGCACGGGGAAGCAGCGCTGGTGCGTTTACACTGCTCAATGCGCTGCGCAACAACACAAGTATTAAAGCCTGCGCCTGCTACTACGGAGTAGCCGATTTAGAAGCCCTCGACGAAGCAACCCACAAGTTTGAAGCCTGCTACAACCAGAGCTTAGTTGCACCGGTAGCACACACCGAGATATACCGTCAGCGCAGTCCGATTCGACACATCGACCAAATCGATACACCGATCATCTTCTTCCACGGACTCAAAGACCCTGTGGTTGATAGCAGTCAATCCTATCAGATGCATGAAGGTCTGAAGCGACGAGGGGTGGTCACTGAACTGATCACCTACCCAGACGAAGGTCACGGCTTTCGGTCAACTGAGGTTATCCGTGACTCCTTAGAGAAGGAGCTTCTGTTCTACCGACGTGTGCTAGACCTGAAACCCGGAGCCAATGTATGAGTCGCTATCGCCCGCCTGCGCCCAAGCGTTCCAATTACATTACCGCAGAAGGCGCTCAAATGATGCGGGACGAGTTGCGAGAACTGTGGAAAGTTGAGCGACCGAAAGTGACTGAGGCGGTTTCTGCGGCCGCGAAAAACGGTGACCGATCAGAAAATGGTGATTACATCTACGGCAAAAAGCGCTTGAGAGAGATCGACCGGCGCGTCAGGTATCTTACAAAACGTCTAGAGCATGCCACGGTGGTTGATCGCACCCCAACAGACACCGACACGGTCTTCTTTGGTGCGTGGGTAACCATCGAAGACGAGGACGGGATCGAAACTCAGGTTCGCATTGTTGGGCCTGACGAATTCGACCAACATCGTGACTATATCAGTATGGATAGTCCGATGGCTCGGGCCTTACTCAAGCGCAAACTCGATGATGACGTCAGCGTCACTACCCCGACTGGGCAAAAACACTACGTCATCGTCGAGATTAACTATCGGTAGAGATCACACTAATTAGACAGCAGGCGATGCGGTCGAGACAGCACTTTCGCTGCGGCATATACAAACAGCACGCCGAGGGCAAACGTAATCGATGTACCCAGCAGTAGCATGAGATCCATATCGTAACTGCCCGTTAACGCACCTTTGATCAACTTCTGCTGAGCGACCAGTGGTATCAAGGCCAACGCTCCCTCAACTTTTGCTTGGCTTATATCAATCGCCATGAGTGCAATTAACGGCACGATTTGAAGGATGCCCAGTAGCGTCTGCGCCTCTTTGAAGCTCTTCGCACTTAACGACACTAATAGCATGATTCCAGCGGCGAGCATCGCTACCGGCAACAATACCATCGTCATCACGATCAGGTCACCCGCCCCCACTTGCCAGCTCATTCCCAATTCGTAGAGTGGTGTATTCGACATAACGATATGCAGCACAACGGCCGTCAAACTCGCACCAATCCACCCGAATAACGTCACCACTAACCACTTGCTCGTCATCAAGGTAAAGGTCGACATTGGCTGCATTAAGAGTGGCTCTAGGGATAGTCGTTCTCGCTCGCCACTTGTCGTATCGATTGCGGTGGCCAGAGCGCAGGCAAAGGCCGCAAAAATAATCATGCCGGGCATCGAGCCCATCACGATTGCGGACCGACTGCCTTTGTGAGCGGTATCATGGCTGTCTATGTCGATGACGTTCAACATGTCGGAATTCACGCCACGTGCGAGCAGTCGCTGGCGATAAACCGTGCTTTCAATTCGATTCAACTGCCCTCGCACGAGCCGTGACGCCGATGACGATGTACTTCGACTGGTGTCGTACCACAAGGTAATTTGCGCAGGTGTCATGGCTTCAAAATCCGCGACGAAGTTGGCGTCGATCACCACGACCGTATCGTATTCATCGAGCAGTGCCTCGATATCGTCCGTTCCTTCATCTAAAAAGGCGAGATCGACTCGTGAGGACTCAAGTAAGTCACGGAGACCCGGCGCACTCTCGATTCCGATAACCGCTACGTCGAAACGACTCGTAGATTCCTTCGAAATCAAAAAATTCACGATGCCATAGGTCATCATCGGCATCAGTAAAGGAATCACCATTGCCATTAATAACGAGCGTCGGTCACGGATGGCCTCGAGCGCTTCTTTTAAAAATGCGGCCCAAAGAATTCTCATAGCACCACCTCCATACCAGCGAGGGTAACGAAGGCATCCTCAAGATGATCAACCTTTGCCAATCGCTGAAGTTCTTCAGACGTCCCCTCGGCGACGATCTTTCCGTCGGCCATGATTAAAATACGATCCGCAAGATTCTCGACCTCTTGCATCACATGGCTCGAAAACAAGATTGACCCGCCCTGCTGACGATAATCGGATAGCACTCGACGCAACACACGCACCGAAGGAACGTCTAGTCCCCGTGTTGGTTCATCTAAGATCAGTAATTTTGGTTTATGCAACAAGGCTCGAGCCAATGATACTTTCATTCGCTCGCCTTGAGAGAAGCCCGCAGCACGACGATTTAAAAGGGACTGTAACCCGAGCTGTTCTACGACTGAATCGATTGCCTCCCCACACTGCTTACCGAACAAGCCGTGCATCGCACCAAAATACGTCAGATATTCCCGGACACTGAGACGTTCGTAGAGACCCTCGCGATCCCCCATGGCACCGAACTTCGCTTGCGCCCTTTCAGGGTGGTTCAGTGAATCCTCTCCCGCGATGCTGACGGAGCCACCATTTGCATTTAATAAACCGCAAATTACGCGCAACGCAGTTGTTTTACCGGCTCCGTTGGCCCCTAACAGAGCCACGCTCTCGTGGTCATTGACGGTGAAGCTCAAGCCCTTCAATACCGGCTTGGTCTTGAACGACTTTTCGAGGCCTTTTACTTCAATCATCACTCGCCTCCGACAACGATACTCCGAGGCTCGGGCCGAATCGATCGACCTGAAACTTAGGAAATGCAGCGGTGTTTCCGCAGGCGGTGTCGATCGGTATCGCGTCGCCACGATAGAACACGTCGAGTACGTCAGTCATGCAAGGCTGAGTCGAATTAATATGACTGCCGTGCTCGAACACAATGTGCTGAGCAT
>JABXIR010000082.1 GCA_013372965.1 Gammaproteobacteria bacterium | reverse complement strand
GTGACCGATACGACCAAGATCCCAACAACGCGAGCGCCGAAAGCAGCCCACTCATTGCTGTATTTTTGCCGATTGGTTTCGAGTGATCGCTAGGCGGGATCGCTGGACGTAGAGGGAGCGTACATACAAGTACGTGACCGATACGACCAAGATCCCAACAACGCGAGCACCGAAAGCAGTCGCAAAGGAGCGTAAAAAGTGCCATTAAGGGCTTTCTACTTGCTTAATCCGCCCCGTACAATAGAATTCGCGCAACAACACTAATTGGTGGCCACCGTGACAACGTTTATCCTCCTTCTCGCTCTCATCGGCATGCTCGCCATTGCTCTAGAAGAAGTGATTCATCTCAATAAAGCCAAAAGTACACTTTTTTTGGGCTGCGTTAGTTGGCTTGCTCTGTACATCCACAGTAATTCCACCGGCGAACTCCAAACGACCCAACACGCGCTCAACGAAAACCTGCTCGACATCGCGACACTCTGGCTGTTTTTAATGGCCACCATGACCTTTGTTGCCTACTTAAATGCGAAAGGGCTGATTAGTGGCCTCATTATCCGAGCATTACCCGGGCAAACCACGGTTCGCAAACTCACCGTGTTCATCACCTTGTTCGCACTGGCACTGTCGATGCTCTGCGACAACATCACAGCGACACTCGTATCACTCAGCGTCATTCAAAGCTTTCAGCTAACACGCAGAGAAACCATCCGACTCTGTGTTTTAGCCGTTTTTGCCGTCAACTCGGGTGGCGTTGTTTTGATTACTGGAGATGTCACAACGCTGATGATTTTCAGCGCCGGGCATGTCCAAATCACTGAATTACTGGCCTTAACATTTCCGACGCTGATCGGTGTGTTTTCTTTGCTGGCGATGTTCATGTGCCATCGAAATCGCCTGATTAGTGCGTCGGTTCGACCACTGCCTATCCGTAAAATGGACATTACTATCGCGGCGATATTCTTTTCTACCATCGTCTCAACGATGACTCTAAGTATCTTATTTTCGATCCCACCCGTTCTAACATTTTTAACCGGTTTATCGGTGATGTTTATGTTCGGAGGAGTGGCGAATCACTTCGATAAAGACATTCATTTGATGGAATACACTCGAAAGATTCAGTTTGATACCTTGTTCTTCTTCTTAGGTATCTTGCTCATTGTCGGTGCGCTCAAAGAGGTGGGAGTGCTGGTTTGGCTCACCGAGCTGTACTTGTCCATGAGCCCTGAGTGGTCGAATGCCTTAATGGGCGTCATGTCGTCACTACTCGATAACGTTCCGTTAACCGCTGCGCTTCTTAAGGCAGAACCAGATCTTACGACTCAACAGTGGTTATCACTCGTTTACGCTGTGGGCGTCGGTGGCTCTATTTTGGTGATTGGCTCTGCAGCCGGTATCGTCGCGATGAGCAAAGTGAAAGAGTTAACCTTTATTAGCTACTTGCGTTTCGCTCCTCATTTGCTCGTCGCCTATTCAATCGGCTACACCGCAGTCTTGTTCAGCTAGTTAGTCTATTTTTAAGAGGCACGACCGCGCAGCAGAACCGAAATCATTCCGAAGTCGTAGAACAGCTCTGTGAAGGTAACCCATGTAGCTCTTAGGAAAGATGACCCGTGAACCAAGAAAGCCTCAATCTCGATTTCTCCAAAGCGGTCGTAATAGATACACTGCAAATGGATTGGAAACCAAGCCCAGCAGAGGGCGTACATCGTAAGCCTTTGTCGCGTGAATACTCTGAGCGAGGCCATGCGACGAGTATCGTTAGGTATTCTGCAGGCTCATCGTTCCCACAACACGATCATCCTCTTGGCGAAGAAATACTCGTTCTCAGCGGAACCTTTAGCGACGACACTGGGGACTACCCAGCGGGTACCTACTTACGAAACCCACCGGGTTTCTCCCACGCACCATTTAGCAAAGACGGGTGCACGCTGTTCGTAAAACTTCACCAATTCGCCGCAAACGATACACGCCGAGTCGTGATCGACACCCAGCGCGAGCCCTGGCTGGACGGGCAAGGAAATCTCCAGGTAATGCCACTACACCAGCACGAAGGCGAGTCAGTCGCATTAGTCAAATGGCCTGCAGGAGAACGGTTTCAGCCTCACCGTCATTTTGGCGGTGAAGAAATCTTGGTTTTAAACGGAACCTTCAGAGACGAGCATGGCGACTACCCCACGGGTACTTGGATGAGAAGTCCGCACCTAAGCGCCCACTTCCCATTTGTCGATGAAGAAACAATCATCTGGGTGAAAGTGGGCCATCTGCCAATTGACTAGCGACTTCTAAACCAATGCTTCGTGCGATTTGCGAATGCCACCAGCGACAACATCACCGGCACCTCGACCAACACGCCCACAACCGTAGCGAGCGCTGCGCCCGAATTGAGACCGAATAACGAAATAGCCACGGCAACCGCCAACTCGAAAAAGTTCGACGTACCAATTAGACAGGCAGGTGCCGCAATATTGTGGGGCAGATCAATCGCTTTTGCGGCTCCATAACTGATAAAGAAAATACCGTAGGTTTGTATTAACAGGGGAACGGCAATCAACACGATCGCTAATGGCTGTGCGATGATGGTTTCCGCCTGAAAGCCAAACAACAAAACCACCGTCGCCAGCAAGCCAACAATCGAAAATGGCTTAATACTCGAAAGAAACTTTGTCACCGAGGCCTCTGAGTGCTTTTGAAGCCCTCGACGCACTAAAACACCGGCGAGCAGTGGCAGCAGCACATACAAGACCACTGACAGCAGTAAGGTTTCCCAAGGCACGAAAACTTCCGTCAGTCCCAGCAACCAGCCCGCAAGTGGTGCAAAGGCAAAGATCATAATCACATCATTGACTGAAACCTGAACCAGCGTATAGTTCGCATCGCCCTTCGTTAAGTGGCTCCAGACAAATACCATCGCTGTGCAGGGAGCAACGCCCAGAAGAATCATACCAGCTATGTATTCGGTTGCCGTAGCGGGGTCGACTAGATCAACGAACAACACCCTAAAGAAAAGCCAACCGAGTGCAGCCATCGAAAACGGCTTCAAAAGCCAGTTCACCACCAAAGTGAGCGCCAAACCCTTCGGCTTCTTTCCAACGTCTTTGATGGAAGAAAAATCCACCTGAACCATCATCGGAAAGATCATCAGCCAAATTAATATCGCGACAGGAAGGTTCACGTGGAAAAGTTCCAGTGAGGCAATGAATTGAAATACCTCTGGTCCAGAGAGACCAAGTACAATGCCCGCGAAAATACTCAATGCCACCCAAATACTAAGGTAACGTTCAAAAATTCCCATTTATATCGGCTCCAAATTAGCGATAGTGATACATGCTTCGATCAGTTGCTGAGATGATAATTGCTTGTTTGGCAAATCAATTAAGCGATTGGCGCGGCTCATGAGTACCCGGATGAGCGAGTCGAATGCTTGTGCCTGCGCTTCCTTGCTGACCGAGAGCTTAGATGGGTCCGGCAAGCCCCAGTGGACCTTCGGCGTGTTGCCCAACCAAAGCGGACACGATTCGCCTGCTGCGCTATCGCAAACGGTAATTACGAGATCGATTGCATGATCGTCGAACTCATCCCAAGACTGACTTTGTAAATTCGTCGTTGGTATGCCAAGCGCATCGAGTCGCTCTAAAGACATGGGATGAACACGGCCCTCCGGCTGACTTCCCGCGCTAAAGGCCTTAATTGAGTCGCCGGCGACGTAGTTGACCACCGCTTCACATAAGATCGACCGACATCGATTGTGAGTACAAACAAACAAGATATTCAATGCACATTCCTCATCGGGAAAAGCGTTAGGTTAAGCGCGGAATGTAACAGATTTGTGACGGTGGTCAAATTACCAACGTCGTAGATTGTGACGTAGCAATACAAGCTCCTAATTGACGCTTCACATAAACAAACTAATATTCACTGTGGTCGTTAACCGACATTAGAGGCAAACAAAAATGAAGCACATGACGTTAGGAAGTATTATTTTTCTCGCTGCTGCACCGGCTATTGCGGATCAAGGCTTCCGTATCGGGGGTGAGGTAGGTTTTAGCCATAATGAATCTACTCTAGGTGATTACACCACCGCCCAAGTTCAATTTGTGGGCGAATATCTATTTAACCAAAACTTCAGCCTGAGCGCGGAGCTAGGTGGCTTAGCAAGCACCTTCGACGATTACGATGTTGATGCTACCGCGCGTCTCTATCAAACGTTCGCGACTGGCTACATTCCCGTAAGTCAGAGTGTGAGGCTCTACGGGGGTATTGGTTACTACTGGCTCGATGACGAGGAGGTGTGTGTTCAAGACGCCTGCTTCGAACTCGAAGGGTCTGATTCCGATCTCGCGGCTCAAGCGGGTATTGAATTTGGAAATCAAGGTACATGGTCATTTGCCGCAGAATACGAGTATTTTGACGGAGATGATACCGATGGCACGCTGGGTTTTCGGTTCGCCTATCACTTTTAAATCGGAGTAAGACGACGAGAGTCGAAAAATGACCTCTCGTCGTCGATCAGCGCAGAGTCTCAGTGAGCGTCTGTGTTACCAAAAGATGCTCGGTCTATGACCTGCGATCGGCTGATGAGAACTCATCGCTGAGAAACTTAGATTGAACCAATGCACCGCGTACTGCGCATTGGTTCAATTCGGGTAAGTATCATTAAAGTTCGACGTGTAAGTCCGTGCCCATTCCTGGGCCAAGCACCAAGGCGTTCAACAACATCCGTCGAGAGCCCAATGCCGCGCCACGGAAATTCGCTTCATTCGCGAACATAATGAGCTGTCCTCGCCCCACCGACTCACGAACGAGGTACGCAGTATTTAAGATTCGTTGAGATGCCTCTGGCCAAAGTAAACCGCTCATTCGCAATTGAACCTGAGCGTCCGCTGGCATCGACGTCCAACCAATGGTTTGCCAATCACCCAGCAAAGCACTCGATAGGTCGCTGTTACCGGCGCGGTATTGACCGGCTCGAATAACGGCTTCGGCGCCGTTGCTCGGTAAT
>JABXIR010000216.1 GCA_013372965.1 Gammaproteobacteria bacterium | reverse complement strand
GCTCAGGGCGGTTTAGGGCTTCCCGATCGCGAGTTCTACTTTAAGGACGATGCGCGTAGCGACGAAATTCGAGCGGCGTATGTGGCGCATATTGAAGCGATGTTGAATCTCGCAGGCATCGACGACGCGAATGCAAAAGCACAAACGATCATGGCGATTGAGACGCAAATAGCGGAGCGTCATATGTCGAAGGAAGATTCACGTAACATGACGAAAATCTACAATCCGATTCCGGTATCGGATCTTCCAACCATCATGCCGACGTTCAACTGGGATGCGTATTTAGAGGCTAGCGGTATGTCAGGTAAGCTCGACAACCTCGTCATACTATCACTCGACTACGCAACTCAACTCGACTCATTACTCACCGAGGTGTCGTTAAGTGACTGGAAGACCTATCTGACGTGGAAACTCATCGACGACTCTGCCGGTTTGCTAACGCAGGAAATGGATCAGAAGAACTTCGAATTCTACTCAACGGTCCTTCGTGGAGTTGAAGAGCAGGAGCCCATGTGGCGCCGAGGTGTAGGCCTTGTTAATGGCACGCTAGGCGAGGTTGTTGGTAAGGTATATGTCGCGGAGCATTTTCCACCGGAAGCGAAAGCCCGCATGGAAGAGCTTGTTTCCAACTTAATTGCGGCGTATGAAGTGAGCATTCGTGAGCTTGACTGGATGAGTGAAGAAACCCGACTGCAGGCGCTTGATAAGCTATCTAAGTTCACACCGAAAATTGGCTATCCGGATGAGTGGCGTGACTATTCTGCGCTAACTATTAACGCGGGCAATCTCTATGGAAACCTGCGTAATGTAGCGGAGCTTAATTGGGCTGAAAATGTAGCTCGTCAAGGTGAGCCGGTCGATCGAAGTGAGTGGGGCATGACTCCACAAACGGTGAACGCTTATTACAATCCACCGCTGAATGAGATCGTGTTCCCAGCTGCAATTTTGCAACCGCCGTTCTTCAATTTGGATGCTGAGGATGCCGTTAACTACGGTGCTATTGGTGCGGTTATCGGCCATGAAATTGGTCATGGGTTTGACGACTCAGGTTCTCAATTCGATGGTGACGGTGTATTGCGTAACTGGTGGACAGATGCCGATCGTGCCGAATTTGAGGCTCGAACTCAAACGCTAATCGATCAGTACAACGGTTACTATGTCTTCGATGACTTACACGTTAATGGTCAGTTTACACTGGGCGAAAACATCGGTGATCTAGGCGGCTTGAGTATCGCCTTACGAGCCTATCAGATGTCGCTTGAAAACAACCAAGCGCCAGTGATCGATGGTTTTACCGGCGATCAGCGCGTGTTCTTGGGCTGGGCTCAGGTTTGGCGCAACAAATATCGTGATGAAGCGCTTCGAAACTTAATCGAAACGGACCCGCATTCACCATCAATGTACCGTATCAATGGCATCGTAAGAAATATTCCAGCGTTCTACGATGCATTCGACGTGCAGCCAGATGACGAGCTCTATTTGGCCCCTGAGGATCGCGCTAAGATCTGGTGAGTGATCTGATTTAAATCGTAGCAAATGCCCGTTTTGACTATCAAAACGGGCATTTTTTGTTTTAAGACAGGCGACTCGCTTGTTCGAGTTCTTTCGTGAGCTCTTTGTACTCCGATGATCGCGCTTTAGCCCAAGGTGCGACTAATCGATAGAAAATGGGCGTTAAATAGAGCGTAAATAACGTCGTGATGCCAAGGCCACCGAAGACAACCCAGCCAATCGCATTGCGCGCTTCTGAACCGGCACCGGTTGAAACAATTAACGGAATAGCGCCAAGCACTGTCGACAATAGTGTCATCATGATGGGTCGCAAGCGTTGGTTAGCCGCATCGATCACGGCTTCGTTTACCGAGAGTCCGCGGTCACGGAGCTGGTCGGCGAACTCGACAATCAAAATGGCATTCTTCGCAATTAAGCCAATCAGCATGACTAACCCAATCTGCGAGTAAATGTTGAGGCTTGTACCGGTCAGATAAAGCGATAGTAATGCGGCAGCGACTCCAAATGGGATGGTTAACATGACAACCAGCGCACTATTGATGCTCTCAAATTGCGCTGCTAACACCAAAAACACGACCAGCAAAGCCAGCGCGTAGGTAATGGCAACTTGATTGGAGTTCTCGTCGAGATTGGCGGCTTCGCCTAGCATTATGACGCCGAACTGCCCTGGGAGCTGCTCGGCCGCATAATCACGAACGAGCGTTACCGCTTGATCTAGGGTGATTCCGTCGAGGTCGGCTTGAACCTGAATCGCACGGCGCTGTCCATAACGTTCAAGCTCTGCCGCGACTCCTTCTTCTTTGAGCGTAACCAGCTCGGATAAGGGAATGGCTTGTCCTGATCCGGAGTTTACGTAAAGATTTGCGAGGTCAACTGGGCTATCGACCGCATCTTGTGTGACTCGCAAGTAGATCGGAATGGATTGGTCGCCGACGTTTAGGTCGCCGACGTCATCGCCGGTAGTGGCAACGCGAAGGACTAAAGCGATATCTCGTAGCTGAACACCAAGTTGCGACGCGCGCTGTCGGTCAATGACAACGCGAACTTGTGGTTGTGTTGGTTGATATTCAACTCGAGTGTTTGTAAGGCCAACACCCTGATCTTGGAAGTAGTCGGCCATACGTTGTGCTTGATGGTAAATCTCGTCGTAATGCTCGCCTGAAACAGCGAACTCGAAACCGCCACCCTGACCCCGGAGGTTTAGGCTGTTGCTAGACCAGATACGTGCAGGCGCTCCGGGTATGTTAGCGAGTGGACCGCGTAATTCTTGAATAAGTTCACTCGATGGCCGATCGCGCTCAGACCAGTCGGCTAATGGTGCGGTGATGAGCACGCGGTTCATATCCCACTGCCCAACAACGGTAAGAAGCCCGTTAATTTCGCCGCTATCGACGTAGGGTTGCACGATCCGCTCCATTTCGAGCGCTTGACGATCCATAAAATTTAAGCCGACACCGTCGGGGCCAGTCGCGAAGATTCGAATGACGCCACGATCTTCTTCTGGCAGCAGCGTTTGCTCGATTTGCGGTGTTATCCATATGACGGCGGCTATAAATACCGCGCTGATGCCGATGGTTAACCAAGGTCGGTTGAATAGCGTGGACAAAGAGCTTCGATACGCATTTGCCATCGTGTAACCGAAACGGTGCAGCATGGCGTGGAATCGTGTGGGTGGTTTATCACTCTTGGGAAGCTTCGCTGTAAACGCGGGTACGAGCGTTAGTGCGACCAAGGATGAAATCACCACAGCACCGGCTAAGACAGCGCCAAACTCACGGAAGAGTCGTCCGGTTTGCGAGGGCATGAATGCGATGGGTAAGAACACTGAGGCGAGCACGGCCGTGGTGGCGACAACCGCAAAGAACACCTCTCGGGTGCCTGTTACTGAAGCGGCACGACGCGCGATACCCTGAGCTCGCTTCTTTTGAATGTTTTCAACCACGACGATGGCGTCATCCACAATCAGACCCGTTGCAAGGACGAGTGCTAACAGAGTGAGGATATTCACGGAATAGCCCAGTATCCAAATAAGGGCGACGGATCCGATGAGCGCAACAGGTATCGAGAGTGCGGGTACGAGTGTCGTTCTGAAGGAGCCGATAAATAGCCAGAGCGTGAATACGACCAGTATCACTGTCAATAGTAGGGTGTTAATCACTTCCGATACCGATGATCGGATGAACTCGGCATCGTCTGTTGTGATTGAAATGTTCAGGTCAGGGTGAGCGAGTTGCAATTCGTTAACCGCCCGCTGCACTTTGTCGGAGATTTCGATGGTGTTCGATCTAGCTTGGCGAATGACTTCAGCACTGATGACGTTATCGCCGTTCAATCGCACAAAGCTCTCTGCATCGGCGGGTCCGAAATAGACTCTAGCCACATCGCCGACTCGGATGTGTTCTTTCACGATAATCGCTTCCACCAAGTCGGCGCGGTCCGCGGTTGCGTCTGCTCGCACGATGAGTTGTTGGTCAGTCGATCGCAGATTGCCGGTGGGAACGTCGAATGGCGCCGCCGCAACGGCTGAGCGGACTTCATTGATCGAGACCCCAGCGGCATTAAGCTTTAATGGATCGACTGCAATTCGAAGAACTTGTTCGCGATCTCCTCGCAGGGCGACCTCAGCGACGCCATCGATGGCCAGTAATGCGGGTGAAATGTCGGTTTCGACGCGCCTAGTCAGCGCTTCACGCGACAAGGAAGGGCTAGAGATGGCTAGGTTTACCACCCCCTGAGCATCGCTGTCGGCTTTAATAACCGTCACACGCTCCACCGCTTCCGGTAACTGCCGTTGAGCTCGGCTGACCGCCTCGCGCACTTCACTTGCCGCAGAGTCTAAGTCGACGTTGGGGCGAAACTCAATCACAATACGAGTCGAGGTCTCTTCACTCTGTGACCGAATGAGACGCACTCCGTTAACGCGAGCGATGGCGGCTTCGAGGCGACTCGTTAGCTCGGCGTCTACGGTCTCCGGTGAAGCACCCGGTAAGCGTGCTTGAACCGTGACGACTGGACGGTCGACATCGGGCAGTTCACGAACTTCGATGCCCATGAGCGCCGTTACACCAGCGACGATAATCAATAGATTCAATACGGCCATTAACACCGGCCGTCTTACACTGAGAGACGCGATGTCATTGAGCTTAGTCATTGCGCTGCTCCAGGATTTCTTGCCCATCACGCAATCGCTGCACACCTTCAACGATGAGGCGATCATTCATTGAAAGGTCACCATCCACTAACACTTGCCCGCTTTGGCGTTGCACGATTTCAACACTGACTCGCTTTGCTCGCGTCTCTTCAACCACCCAGACATAGGCACCATCGCCACCCCACATGAGGGCACTCTCGGGCACAGCAGGGTACTCGGAGCCGTCCGAACGGAGTACCGCTCGTAAACTGGAACCTGGCTTGAGCTGAGTGTCTTGTGGAAGCGCAATTCGCACGCGTAAGGTGCGGCGATCGGCATCGATTTTAACGTCAACAGCCGTGACGGTGCCCTCAATGAATTGATTGGTATTGGCCCAGGTCGTTAGCGGAACGGTGCTTTCCAGAGAAATCAATCGCGCTTGTGATTCAGGGACGCGGATGTCTAGGTATAGATCGGATAAGTCTTGAATACTTACGATAAAGGTATTGGGGTCGATGCGATTGCCCACACGAATGTCAGTTAAGCCGACTTGGCCGCTTATAGGCGCCCTAATAATGTGGTCTTGAAGCTCGATTTCAGCTTCGCGCAATTTCGTTTCCGCGAGTTCGAGTCGATAACGAGCCGACTCTAAGTCTTGCTCTGATAAGGCGTTTTGTTCATGAATGGCGGATAGTCGATCGAAGCTGCGTCGAGCTTCATCTCGATTGAGTCGAGCGAGGTCAACCGCCACTTGTTCGCGACGATGATCAAGTTCAATTAATTTTTGGCCCTCGCGGACAATATCGCCCGGGCGAAAGTGAATCGAGGAGACGCGATCACTGACGAGAGCAAAGACGTCGACGGACGCTTTTGCCTCTAGAGTGCCAACGATCTCGATTTGTTCGCTTTTACTTAAAAACGGCAGTTCGATGGTAATCACGGGAGCGGCTCGACTCGCTTGAGACATCACGGATGGCGACATGGCGAGAAGTAGAGCCATTAATAAAATTTTAGGCATGGGCTTTGCTCGGTTGGCAATTTATCAGTTATTTCGCAAAGTATACGTTATTTGAGACAAATGTAGCTTGTGGAAACGCCCTAAATGGAGCGTTTCGCGAAGCGGATGAGAGACGTTTTCGAGCGGATGTAAAGTGGGTGTTTGGGTTGGCCTAACTGGGTAGTGTCCAAGCAAAATAGCTGATCGACCAGTCCGAGTACTTTCGCCGAGCGGCCCATTAGTGTGCCTTGATTTCCCCAACAGGCGACGGTGATGTCTGCGTCGAAGCTGAGGGTGTGAATCCATTCGTCGTTGCGCTGCCCGATTGGATCGTGTACCTCGCTCAGAACTCGCGGATTTGTACTGCGAAGCGCAAAGAGATTGGCGATTGACAGGGAGCCGAATCCCCATTGTTGCGCAAAAGTGATACATCGGCGCGTGGTCGGGTCGTCTTCGTCATCTGAGGCCGTTGACGGGTTGAGCCCGATAAAGCATACCGATGGCTTCTGCATATCCCATAATCGCCAAAGGGCATATCGGTACATTCGGTCTTTGGAAAAAATGGCTTGTCGTTTCATCTGTGGGCAATCGGTGGTCGGTTGGTGTAAAGTCAGAGTCTAGTCCAAAATTAATTATTTGCGTTCAAGAGTGATTTCATGGTTACCACTCGTCAATCCTTTGACCTAGTCCAATTTGATTTCGAAGAGTTCAGTGGCTGGTTAGCAAGCCTCGAATCCCTCCCTGATGCGACGCGAGAAGCGTTGGCCAAGGTGGTCTCGCATGTCTGTTCTAAATGTGATGGCGGTCGACAAACCGTATTGATGAACTCCGTATCGATTGCTCAAATTGCCGTGGACACGATTGAGGTTCTACGAGAACTCGATATCGATGATGAAACGCTCGTCGCAGCATTCGTGTACTGGTTTGTGCGCGAGCAACTGTTGGACGATCTGACGGATGTCGTCGGTTCCTCCGTCGCTAAGATGGTTGATGGCTTAATTTCGATGGGTGCGCTCAGTCAGAGTCGAGGCACTGAGAGCCCTGTTTCGGCGAACTTAAATCGTCGCGACAATATGCGCAAAATGCTGGTGGCGATGACGGATGACGTACGTATCGCGCTTATAAAGCTTGCGGAACGAGTGGTTGTGGTGCGCTACGTCAAGCATGCGCCGGACTTGCGTAAGGCGATTGCTATTGAGGTTTCGGAGGTTTACGCACCACTGGCTCATCGACTCGGAGTGGCTCACTTGAAGTGGGAGCTCGAAGATTTCAGTTTCCGCTACTTGAAACCCGATGAGTATCAGTCTATTGCTAACAAGCTAGATGAGCGGCGAGTCGACCGAGAGGCCTTTATCGATGAGGTCGAGAAATCGTTGCATAAGAACTTGGTCGAGAATGGTATCGAAGCAGATATCTCCGGACGAGCCAAACACATTTACAGTATTTGGCGGAAGATGAAGCTGAAAGGTTATGAGTTCGAGCAGCTCTTCGATATACGAGCGTTTCGAATCCTCGTTGATTCGGTAACTCAGTGCTATACCGCCCTCGGCGTTGTTCATTCGCTCTATCGACACATACCACATCAATTCTCCGATTATATTACCAACCCGAAAGCCAATGGCTATCGGAGCTTGCACACGGCCGTGTTTGGGCCAAACGGTAAAACGATGGAAGTTCAGATTCGCACACACGACATGCACCGTGAGGCAGAGCTCGGTGTGTGTGCTCATTGGAAATACAAAGGGACCGACGCCTCGGCAAAAAGTACCGGATATGAAGCGAAGCTCGAGTGGCTGCGCCAAGTATTAGAGTGGAGTGAGGATCTATCAGACTCAGCGGTCTCGGATATTAATGAGATCCAGCATGATCGTATTTATATTTTCTCCAAAGCGGGCGATGTCATTGACTTGCCTGCCGGTTCTACGCCCCTCGACTTCGCCTACCGTATTCACTCCGAGGTTGGAAACCGCACCAAAGGAGCGAAGGTCGGTGGAAAAATCGTGACGCTCAATACCCCTTTAACCACAGGCGACCAAGTCGAAATATTGACGTCGAAGCAGAGTAAGCCGAGCCGTGATTGGCTCAATCCAGACTCTGGCTATGTGACCACCCAGAGAGCCCGAGCAAAGGTGATTCACTTTTTTAAAACCGAGGGGCGTGAGGAAAATATCACGTTCGGTAAGCAGCTCGTCGATCAAGAATTGAAGCGGCAAAAGCTCAACTCAGTCAATTTAAAAGAGCTCGCTGAGGTGGTGAATTACAAAGACCCCGATGGCATGTACGCGGCGGTTGGTGCTGGTGATCTACGAACCAGTCAAGTGAGTGCCGCCGCGCAAAGGTTGATGGGTGAACAGAAAATCGCGGGCAAGCTTGAGGCTTCGTCGATAAAAGGCAAAGACACGCGATTGAAAGGGCCAGCTTCGCTACCCGTTGTGGGTGAAGTCATTGAGGGTTTAGATCAGTTTAAATCGTCGATCGCCACCTGTTGCCAGCCACTTCCAGGTGATGACATTAGTGGCTTTATTACCCTCAGTCGAGGTGTCTCAGTGCATCGTAGTAACTGTCCTAATTTAATCAATCTCCGGCAGAAGGACCCTGCCCGAATCCTTGACATCAGTTGGGGTAATCGACAGTCGGCCAGCTTTGAGGCGCACCTACTGGTATCGTTAGTGCAATCCGATGTGTCACTCAAGGAGTTTGTTGCGATGCTGTCAGAACAAAAGGTTGGCGTCAGCAGTTTGAATATTACCACGACGGACGATGAGCAAATGGTGATTGATCTCACCATCAAGGTTCCGTCGGTGGACCATCTAAATCGAGTGCTACTGCAAATTCGTCAACACAAGGGCGTGCTGAGCGCTCAAAGATTGCGGAGCCTTTAGCTGAGCACCTCGGTGCGAAGGGAGCGGTCGGTCGACAGCCAACGAATACACGAATCGGTGATTTGAAAGTGGCTGATTGAGGCGTGATCCGGTAACAATTGCGTGACCGGTCCGCTCGGATTATCGAAACTCTTAAGCGCGTTAATCACGACGAAATGAGAGAATGCAATCGTTGGTTCCGTGAGGCGCAGTGCCCAATCCCAAATTTGGTTTCGCCACACCTGAATCTCGTCGGATACCTCAGGCCAAGTCGATCGAAGCGTTCGTTGCAGCCACTCAGGGCGTTGTTGCGACGGAATATTGCTACTGGGAAGCTCTCGTATCTCATTCTGAATACTGAGTTGATTCGATGTGGCAGCTAGGAGAGGAATTGCGGTTTCGCGAGCCCGCTGTTTCGGGCTTGAGACAATATTTTGGTAGTTTAAAGCGGCTAGGTGATCGAGCGTCGATGCGGCTTGCGCTTGCCCCAAATCCGACAAACCAGGATCGGCCTGCTGCCCCCAGTCACTTAGGGGTTCACCGTGTCGAACCACCCAAAGGTCAATCATCTCGGCATAGGCCCGACTCAAATGCCGACCAGAAGGATGCAAGCGCGTCGTGGGCGGCTTCTTGACCGATAAGACTCGAGCTAACTGGGATGTAGTCCAAGACGGCGGTGATGGCCTCTGCGACAGCGAGTTGAGCATCTTGATGGATCGATCCGTCGTCGACGCCCATGACCACTAAATTCTCGAGAATCTGCCGATCTTCATTCCATATCGCAAGAGCGCCTTCTGCGTGCCATGGTTTGAGCTGAGCGATAAGACGCGAGCTCGCGAGAGGGCCGATGTTCTGGTTTTGCAATCGTCCAATGGTCACGGCGGCAAGAAGAACGGCAAACAAGCCCGAGGGGGCGTTACGTCTTGCGCTATCAAAGATAAACCGCTTGATGGCGCTCGATCGCTCGATACAACGAAGCAATAATTCTTCTTTACTATCGATGTAATGGTAAATTGCCCCTTTGGTTAGACCGTTGGACTGTGCGATTAAGTCGAGCTTGGTCGCCGGAAAACCGAATTTGTTGAAAGCATGTGTCGCTCTGCGGTATATCTTGTCTTGTGTGCCATCAAGTTCGATTCGTCCGCTGAGCTCGGAGAGGATCTTAGTGGATGACTGGTTTAGTAAATCCCAGTCGAGCGTGGGCTTTTTACTAATACCGAACTTCAAAATATGTAAGGTTGCGCGGAAGTTTGCACCCAGCTGATCAAAGTCAGGTCTTAGTCCGATCACGATGGGTAGCCAGGCGATGATTGAGATTAGTAATAGGGCCGCTTGCCCCGAATCGATCGGTTTGAATCGCCCGGCCTCAATGCCATCTTCATACATTCGCGCCGTGGCCATCAAAGCAGCTTGAAATCGCTTCAACAGCAGTTCTTTATGCATAGGCGTTAGCGCATCGATGTCGTTGAGCAGTGCTAGGGTGGGATGATCTCCGCTCGCTATTTCACTCCAGACCGAAAAGTAATCGAAAATAATACTAAAGAAACGATCGACCGGATCGGTTTCAAGTTGTTCAGCGCGATGAATAATGCGCTCCATTTCACCAATGGTGGCAAGATAACAATAATAGAGAAGCGTCTCTTTGTTATCGACATAGTGGTAAAGGCCGGTCGTGGTGAGCCCGACTTCGCGGCTAAGTTTAGAGATGGACGTGCCGTGAAAGCCCTCTCGATTAAAGCGATATGAAGCTTTCTCGACAATTTTGCGTCGTTTAGCGTTTCTTTTTTCTTGAATTCGCTCGCTCTTTGCCATTATCTGCTTAGCCACCTCACCGTGTGTGTAATCATCGATCTCACCCTCTTAGTGTAGGGTGCGAATAGTAGATGTGTGAGAGAAAATCGTTCTTCCACGACCCCTCTTTCATTACTGAAGGCGAGGAATCCGTACTTGCCATGAGATTTTCCGATACCACTATTATTGACGCCACCGACCGGTAAGTTCGAGTGAATGAAATGAACCAGGCAGGTATTGATGCATGATCCTCCCGCCGTTGTGTTGTTGAGAACATAGTCGATGTTTCGGCGATTTTTCGAAAAAATATAAAGAGCGAGTGGTTTAGGCTTCTCATTTATGAGTTCCAGCGCTTCGTCGATAGTGCTGAAGCTGACAACCGGGAGCAGTGGGCCGAATATTTCCTCCGACATGATTTTCGAGTCGAGCGGCGGTGAGTCAATGATGGTTGGTGATATATAGCGATCGTCGAGGTCGACGTTTCCGCCAATCACACGCTTGCTCGTAGCTCGTACATTTTCGAGAAGTTCAGCGACTCGTTGGGCATGCTGATGATTGACGATCCGGCAGAGGTCACGATTCGTTTTTTGTGACTCGATTGTGCCGTATACCTCCTCGATGCGTGCAGATAACGCGTCGATTAACTGGTCTTTAACGCTTTCGTGAACG
>JABXIR010000013.1 GCA_013372965.1 Gammaproteobacteria bacterium | reverse complement strand
GTGTAAGGGAAGCGTTCGAAGCTGAGTTGATGGGCTTCGCCATTCACACCCAACTGCTGCCCTTCTAGAATTCGTGCAGCCGTTTGCGTACTGACGCCCATGCCATCGCCGATAAAAAAGATGACATTTTTCGCCCTGCGATCGATAGGTTGAACGTTTTGAGCGGCGATGACAGCCTCGCGTCCAGATTGATACCAATCATTAGCATGAACGGTTGACTCGTTCGTTTCGGAACATCCCGTTAGCGACAGACCCATGAACGCCAATGCTGGCAGAACTCTTTTGGCAACGTGAGACATTGCACTCCCCTTTCTTTGATACTCAGACTACAGACCTATGGCAAACGCACTTAATGCGAATTAACTTGTTATTAGGTAATATCATAACGTATTTAGACGCCAAGTAGAGAGTCAATATGATCATCATCGGTTTAACAGGCGGCATCGGCTCAGGCAAAACCGCTGCCACTGACTATTTGTCGTCGCGCGGCGCAGCGATTGTCGATGCAGACGTCTGCGCTCGCGTGGTTGTTGAGCCTGGAAAGCCTGCGCTAACCGCAATATTCGATCATTTTGGTGAACACCTTCGACTCCCCGACGGCACACTCGATCGCCGCGGGCTCAGAGAAACCATCTTCAACGACCCGATCGCGAAGTCTTGGCTCGAGGCATTACTTCACCCGCAAATTCGCGACGAAATGTTATGCCAAATTGAAAACAGTCACGCGCACTTTATTGTGTTAGTATCGCCACTATTACTTGAAACGGATCAGCACAAGTTGTGCGATCAGATCTGGCTAATAGAGGCCAGTCGAAACCAACAAATCGAGCGTACGGTCGCGCGAGATAACAGCTCCCCTGAGCTCGTCGAAAAGATTATGTCGACACAACTCAGTAACGACCAACGCCGAGAGCGAGCTAACCTGATTATCAACAATCATGGCTCCCTTGACGATCTGCACGCAGAACTCGATCACATTATTGAAAGATTAGATTTATCATGAGCAAACAAAAACCCGTACTTCCATGCCCCACCTGTGAAAAGACTCATACCTACGATATGACGTCGCCGTTTCGCCCTTTTTGCAGCGAGCGATGCAAGTTAATCGATCTAGGAGAGTGGGCCAGCGAAACCCGAAAAATTGCAGGCGAGCCTAACTGGGATGCCATGATTCAGTCAGAGCAAACGTTTAACGAGCACTAAACTATGAGCAACATTCAAGTTCATCACAGTATTTTTAGTGGTTTGGCTGACTTAAGTATCGCGTTCGGGCATTCACCTCGCGAGGTATTTAAACGATTCGAAATAGACGTCACCAGCTTGGGAACGTTAGATCAGTATCTACCGATCGAGACCTACGAGAAAATGGTCAGCTACTGCGCTACTCGCTTTAAACAGCCAAATTTCAATGAGCTGCTCGCCAAGTTTCAGTTTAAGGATATCTTTTCTTCATCGATGTCATGCAGTGACGTTGGCGCAACATTACAACAACACTTAAAGCGAATCGCGGAGCAATCGAGTTACCTCCTCAAAGGCGTAAGTTTTAAAGCCAATGTGTGCGATCGCCGAGGTTCTATCGAAGTCATCTCCGACGGAACGACGCTTCCGATCAGCGCGCAAATTCACGCACTGACTCTAATCGACCGCCTCGTAAGCCAGTTGTCTTCGCGCTCTCAATCCATTCGCTCATGGGTTCTCACCGAAGCGACGGAACATCAACTCGATCGTTCCATTATCGTTGAGCACGGACGAACCGCGCTTCAGTTCGATCCCAAACTATTGTCTAATTCCTCAGCAAACTCCGCCAACATCGTATCGTCTCGGGGTCTCGATGAAGTCATTGAAGAGCTAAAAGTTCAACTTAATGACGGTAAGGCAAGTCTCGAATCCGTCGCGGCGAGCTTCGCCATCTCAGGGCGACAACTCCAGCGTCAGCTTAAAATCTACGGGACTTCGTTTCGCCAGTTGCTCGATGCAGCTCGATTTCAATACGCACGAAACTATCTCAACCAAAGTGGGCTGAGCCTCTCATTTATCGCCGGTAAGCTTGGTTATTCTGAAGACAGTGCGTTCAGTCGTTCATTCAAACGCTGGACGGGCGTCGCACCAAAAGCATGGCGTTCTGCACTCAGGAGTACCAAGTAATGAAGAGACTATCGCACTCAATCTTAATGTCGCTTGCACTGCTGTGCTCACTCGCTAACGCGAACGACTATCTCGACAGTGTCAGTCGTCAAATGTCGAACATTTCCGATGAAATGCAAAGCGAAGGCTGGACCTTCGACGGAATGACCGTCGGAAAACTCGCCGAGGGTGACAGCGAGCGCTGGAGCGCAGAACTTGGCAACTATCTCGACTATCGTATTGTCGCGGTATGCGACCAAGATTGTAATGACGTGGACTTGAGCTTATCTCACGATGGCCGTGTTATTGACACAGACGACGCGAGCGACGACTTTCCTGTCGTTTCTTTAAACAACGCTCGAGATGGAGATTACAGTTGGTCCGTAACCATGTACCAATGCAGCGAAGAGCCCTGCTATTACGCCATTGGCATTTTTGTTCGAGACTAACCGACACCAAAAGCACTTTCCCAATATGCGGCAGCTAACAATAACAACCGCCGTTACAACGATCTTATATTAGAAGTCCCTTAGGAGAATTTTAATCATGACCAGCGCGACAAGCTCGAGCTCAACTCTATCTTTGGTCGAACGAATCGGTAAAAAGATTCCCGACCCCGTGATTATCTTTATGTTTCTTCTGGCATTTTGCCTCGTACTCACCGCGCTGATCGGTGGGCTTAGTTTTGAAACTCAAAATGCCGGTGGTGGCGTCACGGTTCACACCATCAAAGATATGACCGACACCGAAAATGTCCGATGGCTGTTTGATAATGCACTGGTGAAGAACTGGCTGGCATTTGGCAACGGCGTCCTCGGTGTGATTCTGATCGTCATGCTAGGTGTTGGTGTTGCCGAAAACTCCGGTCTACTCACAGCGATTATCAAAAAGCTCGGCACCAAACTACCCGATCGTTTCCTCGCGCCCGCGCTGGTTTTTTTGGGCATCATGAGCTCGATCGCTACCGATGCGGGCTATCTGATTCTCATTCCACTCGCCGGACTTCTGTACGCCGGCCTTGGAAAAAATCCACTCATTGGCATGGCAGCAGCATTCGCGGGTGTATCAGCAGGCTTTAGCGCCAACTTAATTCCTGCGACGCCGGTGGACGTGATCATCGGTATGAATGCACAGGTATTCGCTGAGGCACAAGGCGTACCGTTTACGCGTGCCGACGGCTCTGCACTTAGCCCAGCCACCATGCACTACTACTTCATTTTTGCCTCAACGTTCCTGCTCGCTGGCTTGGGCGCTTGGGTCACCGCAAAATTCGTCGCACCGCGCTTAGAAAAAATGGATTATCAAGTGCCGGACGATATGAACATCCATGATTTTGATGTCACCGACAATGAAAAACGTGGACTGAAAGCCGCCCTAATTGGTCTGTTCGTGGCGCTGGGCATCGTTGTATTGCTGGCAACAGGGCCACTTGCAACGTTTACGGATGAGGCGGGCAACACAGTTTCGCCTTACCTAAACAATGTCATTCTCCTGATTTCCTTAGTATTTATTATCGTCGGCATTGCTTTCGGTTACGCGTCCAAGAAATTTAGCTCTGCGATGGACGTGGTTCAGGCAATGGTGGGTCAGATGAACACGATGGGTTACATCTTAGTGCTCACGTTTTTCTGTTATAACTTCCTCGGCTTGCTCGCACACTCAGGATTAGGCACCTACGTGACTTTCCTTGGCGCAAGTTTTTTGCAGTGGCTGGGTCTTCAGGAATTCCCGATTCTACTGATTATTGGTTTCATCTTAACCACCGCAGTGATTAATCTTTTCGTCGGCGGATTGACGTCAAAATGGATGCTACTCGGCCCAATCTTTATTCCGATGTTGTACCAAGTGAACCCGCAGATGACGCCAGATTTAGTCGCTGCGGCCTACCGTGTTGCAGATTCGTCGACCAATATCATTACTCCGATGATGAGCTACGCCGGTGTGATTTTAGCCTTCATGCGGAAATACAAGCCCGATCTAAGCTTTGGCGACATGATTATCATGATGGTACCGTACTCAATCGCCTTCTTAATCGTGTGGACTGCCTTGTTAATTGGCTTCTTCGCCTTTGGTATCCCGCTCGGATTTTAGTCTCGCACAACACGAACCGTGAGGCCGACTCGCCTCACGGCTTTCCTTCAGTCGAACAGACACTAACTCGCCTTCACCTCTAAGAGCTGCGCTAAGCAACGCTTAATCGACTAGCTCACTGCGAATTTTTGGGCAAAAAAAACCGCCATGAACGGCGGTTTTTTCAATAAGGGCTCTGCTAACAGATGGTTACTCAGGGCGCATATGAGGGAACAATAAAACGTCTCGGATGCTAGGGCTATCGGTGAGCAACATCACCAATCGGTCAATGCCAATGCCCTCACCCGCTGTTGGCGGCAATCCGTACTCGAGCGCACGGATATAATCATGATCATAGTGCATAGCTTCGTCATCGCCCGCGTCTTTATCAGCCACTTGGGCAGCAAAGCGCTCAGCTTGATCTTCTGCATCGTTCAGCTCCGAGAAGCCATTGGCGATCTCTCGAC
>JABXIR010000157.1 GCA_013372965.1 Gammaproteobacteria bacterium | reverse complement strand
GTCAGCTCGTGATTACGCCCAAGCTGGCGAAAATTCGACCTAATGCGCCGCGCGATACATTCGATAATCGCGGCCCAGGTGAGAGCTACTACAGTGAAGGTAGTGGTGATATGTGGGTCGTATTCGAAGGTCGTGTCGATGGTGAGTTGGTACTCTGGATGGAGCAGCGTTCACAAGCAGGTCAACTTTGGGAGATTAACAATCGAGTGACGACGTGGCGCAATACCCGAACGATTTTGAGTCGCTGGGCGCGTTCACTTGAAAAGCAGTTATCTGAAATGGCGGTGCAATGAGCGAGCCTGAATCGACCTTTTCGAGTGAAGAGACGTTAGAAACGATCAGCACGATCGCGAATAGCGAGTTGTTTAGCACCGCTGATTTCTCATTAACGATTGGTCAGCTGATTGCTGTCGTCGTGGTTTTTCTAGTTGCCGAGGTCGCTGCGCGATTTATTGCGAGCCGCATTCGTTCGAGCTCAAACTTAGATGACGATAGTAAAGCCCAATACTCACGCTGGATACATATCGTCGCACTCGTTGTTGCGTCTGTGTTTAGCCTCTCTGTCGTCGCTTCTAAAGCGGCAGAACATTTATCGTTCATCTGGAATTTCGAATTATTTACCATAGCTGAATACACGCTGCACTTAAGTCAGGTGCTAGCGGCGTTAATCGTGCTGGCGATCGCGTTTACATTGAGTCGACTCGTTCGTATCAGTTTGCTCAGTGCGCGATTTCTTAACGCCGCGCAAGCATACGTATACGCTCGGTTGATTCATTATGTAATTATCGTCGTTGGATTTTTCTTTGCTGTATCGGCGCTTGGTTTTGATGTGACTCACATGGCGATGATTGCGAGTGCCCTTGGCATTGGCGTGGGCTTGGGGTTGCAGGATATCGTAAAGAATTTTGTGGCTGGTCTTGCGATCATGTTGGAGCGGTCGATTAAAGTCGGCGACTATATTGAGCTTCACGATGAGATATTCGGTGAAGTCATGGAGATCCAGCTTCGCTCGACTCGAGTTCGAACCAACGATAATGTTGATGTGGTTTTACCTAATGCGGAGTTGACCAATGGCTTTGTTACAAACTGGACCTTACTCGATAGCTTTCGGCGGTTTAAGGTTCCGTTCGGTGTGGCGTATGGCAGTGATAAAGAATTGGTGGAAAAAGCGGTATTAGAAGCAGCGGCGAAGGTTCCGTACACGATTAAGACCAAAGGTCGTGAACCGAGCGTTTGGATGACTGGCTTCGGAGATAGCTCGCTTGATTTTGAACTCGGCGTTTGGATCGGCAAGGGCAACATGGAACGGCCGCGTCGCGTACTCTCTGATTATCTCTGGGCGATTGACGATGCGTTTCGTGAATATGGGATAGAAGTACCATTTCCGCAGCGAGATGTGCATTTTCGCGATCACCTCAGTGTTCAACGTCAAGACCGCTCTTCCGACACGTAAGAAGAGCGACCCGCGCGTTTTGTTCGCTCTTAGATATTAGATGGCTTCGAACGTAAAGTGTCCGACACCGATTGTTTTTTCATCGAAGCCGCCTTCACAGTAGCAAAAGTAAAATAACCACATTCGGATGAACGTGTCGTTCATTCCGAGTTGTTTGATGGTGTCAATACGACGCGAGAAATCTTCTCGCCAGCGTCTGAGCGTCTCCGCGTAACATTGTCCGAAGTCAAAGTAGTCGACCAATCGCAGCGAGTTTTTGGCGGAGTGGCTCGAAATTGCGCCTACGCTCGGCAAAAAGCCACCTGGGAAGATGTAGCGCTGGATAAAATCAACACTTTTCCGCGCGGCATCGTATCGATCATCATTGATGGTAATCGCTTGGATGCACGCTTTTCCTTTTGGCTTGAGCAAACGGCGACATGTATCAAAGTATGTATCTAGGTATTCCCAGCCGACCGCTTCAATCATTTCAATGGATACGAGCTTGTCGAACTGCCCCGCTAAAAGGCGATAGTCGTCTTTCAGAAGTGTGATTTGAGACTCGAGACCGAGTTCTTCGATTCGCTGTTTTGAGAGTGCGTACTGCTCTTCAGAGATCGTTGTCGTGGTGACCTTGCAACCATAAGTTTGTGCTGCGTAGATCGCAAAGCCGCCCCAGCCGGTACCAATCTCAATCAGGTGATCGTCCCGCTGTAGATCGATTTGTTGGCATATTCGCTCGAATTTCGCCACTGAGGCTTGCTCCATAGAGATCGCTTGGTCGTTGAAGATCCCTGATGAGTAGGCCATGGTTGGGTCGAGGAACTCCTTGAAGAATTCATTGCCCAGGTCATAGTGCCTTGCGATGTTGAGTTTCGACTGCCTCTGACTGTTTTTGTTTTTAAGGTGATACCACTTTTTAAACGGCGCAGTAAGTAGCGCAAGTCCACCGTCGAGTGCTTGAGTTAGGTGTATATTACGCGCCATGATACGGATCACACTGGTGAGGTCAGGGCTGTCCCAAGAGCCCATCATATAGGCTTCCCCCGCGCCAATACTGCCACCAAGAGCAATGTCTCGATAGAATGATGAGTCGTGGACGACAATCGTCGCCTGCAATGTTTTGTCGTGACCGAATAGATACTTGCGACCTCCGTCGACGATCGTGAGATGCCCATGGTGGAGATCTTTGAGAACCTTAAAGACCATTTTTTGGAATACTCCACGGGTTTTGTATCCGGTTTCAACAGCGTCGTTGGCAGATAATGTTTTCATTGTTTGGCCTGCTTTTCCTTAGTCGACTTGCTTTTGGGGTGATCGTGAACTGGCACCTTTTTTAACCATAGCTTAAAAGCGTGGTAATAGATTCGAATCACGGTAGTTACGGCGGCGAGTGGAAAGCGGATTAATAACGAAGACAATTTGGCGATCGGTTCGCGTGCCAGAGAGAAGGAGGCGCAGAAGTAGCGGGCGTCAAGATCCTGTTGCTTTCGAACGTCAAGGCTAACCGATAATACATCGGTTGGCTCATTGAAGCGCCATCGGTAGTTGAGTTCCATCGGGTTAAAAGGTGACACATGAAAGCCTTTGGCGTGCTCATAGTGATGGATGCTTTGCTTCGGCTCGGTTGGCACGAAGTAGCGGTGTCTTTCGTTCCAGGGCGTGTTGTGCACTTCGGCAACTAACCCGACCAGTTCATCTTTGCCGTAGAGGTAGAACAGCGACAACGGGTTGAAAGCTAGGCCAAAAATACGCGGCTGGGATAGAACCATGACACGATCCACACGAGCTTCTGTAAAGGCGCTGGCAAAGTCCAAAACGGACTGCTTAAGCCCTACGCTGTTAGGGTCCAAATAATCGGCCTGATTGAAACTTATTAGATTGGGGCGATCTACACTGAAAAAACGATATCGGCGCTGCATCCCTGTCAGTTCATCGAGATCAAGGAAGCATTGAAAGGTGGGATACTTGAACTCGTGCACGCGAGGTCTGAAGCGTTTGTGCCAAACACTTCCAACGAATAATGCGGAGTCTGTACTTACCACGTATCTACGCCCATAAGTTTTAGGGTGTTTAGAGCGGATACGACGCCATCTTCATGGAATCCATTGCGCCAGTACGCGCCGCAGAAAAAGCTTCGATTTTGCCCATTGATAACACCGAGACGATCTTGTGCCCAGTCGCTATCAGAGCTAAACACCGGATGAGCGTAATTGAATTTTCGGATGATCTTTGATTCATCAATGTCGCTGGTGCGGTTGAGCGTCACGAGGAATTCGACCGGGGCCTCTAAGTTCTGTAGGCGGTTCATGTGGTAGGTGACCGTTGCCCGTTCCGTTTTTCTTGCGGGGAGATGATAGTTCCAACTGGCCCACGAACGCTTATTTTTCGGCATCATGCGTTGATCTGTATGAAGAACGACTTCGTTGTTCTGATATGGGATGGCGCCCAAGATTGCCCGCTCGTCGTCTGTTGGAAACTCGATCATATCTAAAGCTTGGTCCGAGTGGCAGGCGAAAACGACGTAGTCGAATCGCTCAGGCGGACGACCATGGATGTGAACGATACACTCACTGTCCGTTCGCTCTACCCTCGTAACAGGACTGTTTAGTTTTATATTGTCTTTGAACGGCTTGCAGATCGGTTCAATATATTGCGCTGAACCACCCGTAAGAACCCTCCATTGAGGCCGATTTTCGATATTGAGTAAGCCATGGTTATTAAAGAATCTTAGAAAAAATCTCAAGGGGAAATCGAGCATTACGTCTTCAGGAGCCGACCATATAGCCGCACCCATCGGGATGAGGTACTTATCCTTAAAGTATCTACTGTAATTGTTTCTTTCTAAAAACTCACCGAGCGTGCTGTCGAGGAGTTTGTTGTTGTCTAGCGCATTCTTGGCATCGCGATTGAACTTCACGATATCACGTATCAGTCGCCAAAACTTGCGACTGAAAAGGTTCTTTCGTTGGGCGAACAACGTACTGAGATTAGTGCCTGCGTATTCAAGTCCGGTATTTTCACAGTGCACGCTAAAGCTCATGTCGGAAGCCTCGGTTCTCACGTCGAGGCGCTCCATCAGTCGGATAAAATTTGGATAAGTCCAGTCGTTGTAGACAATGAACCCAGTGTTTACTGGATACTTTACGCCTTTGATGTCGACCATTTCAGTATTTGTGTGTCCGCCGATGTAATCATTGGCCTCAAACAACGTGACGGAATTTGACTCTGACAGAAAGTGTGCGCTCACTAAACCCGAGATTCCTCCACCGATCACAGCGATTTTCTTATTCTTCATTTTGTTTGCTCTACCGTTGATATTTTTGATAGCAATTTCGTTTTGAGTCGCGCCGGAAGGAAGTCGATAGCGTGCAGGATCCAAACGAGTCTTTTCGGGAATGAGATGTCTAATGTACCTTTCGCGATCGCTTTTTTAATCTTGGCAGCGGCGTCGTCGGAATTGACTAAAAATGGCATAGAGAAATCGTTTTTCTGGGTAAGTGGCGTGTCTACAAATCCGGGTGACACGATGTGCAGGTCGATCTTCTCGTTTGCCAGATCGTATCTTAGCGCTTCTCCCAATGCGGTCAGAGCCGCTTTCGTAGCCGCATAAGCACCCGATTTCGGTAGTGGTAGGTAACTAATGCTGCTGGAGACTAAGACCAGTTTCGCTGTGCCTTTGATGGCCACCGTTTTGCGAAGTTGTGGGAGGATTTTTTCAATGATGACAAGGTTGGCGCTGTAGTTGACCTGCATCAACTCGATCGCATCTGAAGCGTTGAAGGTTGCCGAGTTCATGTAAACGCAGTTTCCCGCATTGAGAATCGCGACATCAACCGTGGGTGATGTAGACGCCAGCTCTGCCATTGTCTGTTCGACCGATTCTCGACTGGAGGCATCGAGCGGGATAAACGTTCCGACGCTGTTGTTAGGCCGACTGCGAGCGGAAACAATTACGTTGTCACCATCTGCGTGATAAAGGCTCGCTAATGACGCACCGATGCCTTTTGTGCCGCCCGTGATCCATACATTTAGGCTCATTTTCCCAGCCCACGCTTGATTTTGCGAACGATCATTCCTAGTACAGGAACTCTCTCGTAAATCATGGACCCTAGATCGAAGTAATCACGGTGGTAGGTAATGAGTTTCGAATCGAACTCGATGTGACTGCAACCGGGTACTTCAAACGTAGCTCCTTTATTGAGTTTCGGATGCTGCAGCACCATGTTCCAGGTGAGCACGGCACTTTGCTCTGACTCGACGACACCCGTGAATTCAAAGCGACACGAAATGACATTGTCGTACATTGATTGAGAGTAGCGAACCAGCTGCTCAAGCCCCTGAATCTCATGTGCTGGATCAACAAAAACAATGTCTTCACTGTACACCGTGGCGAAGTTGTCGAGTGTGACAGCATCGCGGTTCAGATTGGCAAACAGCCGCTGGACCTTAGTGACCGGTTTCAATTCATTAAAAGGTAATACAGTGGAATCGAGCATGTTGTTGCACCTTTATTCTTTGTTGTGCAGGCTTTACGTTTATCTAATAAGATCGGTTTAGTCAAATTGTGTTCACTGTTCACGTACATACCGAATCTTTACGAGTGTAGGTGGCTTCGGTAAAGTTGCTTGATCTAATGAAAGAAGTGCTCCCATGGACGTTAACCTAAACCAACTGATGGCGAAGATTGCGGAAGATCGTGATCGAGACGCGTTTTCTCGACTGTTTCTCGCCGTAGCACCGAAGTTGAAGGCGTTTCTGCAAAAAGGGGGGCTTTCTCCTCAAAATGCAGAAGAAATTATTCAAGAGACGATGTACGCCGTTTGGGATAGAGCGGTGCAGTTCAACGAATCGAAGGCGAGTGCGTCTACTTGGATTTATACTATTGCTCGAAACAAAAAGATCGATTGGCTCCGCAAGCTCGGAAGGCAGCCCGTAACCAGCGCAGAACTTTGGCCGGACGTGATTGACGAAGATTCCGAAATTGATACAGACGGTGATCTAAATAAAGAAACTGTGCGTAAATTGCTCAGTAACCTGACAATCGAGCAGCGTCAGGTGGTTTACAAAACCTATTTCGAGTCGAAGTCTCAAAGCGAGATAGCAGCCGATTTGGACGTTCCCTTAGGAACCGTGAAAAGTCGTTTGCGGCT
>JABXIR010000090.1 GCA_013372965.1 Gammaproteobacteria bacterium | reverse complement strand
ATCATTATCTTCATCGGTATCATCGGTGTGCTGATTGCAATCGTACGTACATTGTCGCTAACAGCGATGGCTGCGGCGGTTAACAAGCAGGCTAAGACTGACGCAATCGACACGAAGAACCCGCTTGGCCGTGTTCTACAGGTTGCTGAAGACAACAAAGCTGCTGATCTCGAAACCCTTGAGCTTAAGATTTCTGAAGCGATCCTGAAAGAGCGCCCAGCAATCGAAAAAGGCGTTAGCATTATCAAGATTATTGGTGCTGTCGCTCCGCTTCTCGGTCTTCTCGGTACGGTTACCGGTATGATCATCACGTTCCAGGCAATTACAATTTTCGGTGCCGGTGACCCAACTGCGATGGCAGGTGGTATCTCTGCAGCATTGATGACAACGGTTCTTGGTCTATGTGTAGCAATTCCTATGTTGCTCCTACACACCTTGGTAGCCGGTCGTTCGAAGACTGTACTTGCGATTCTTGAAGAGCAAGCAACTGGTATCGTTGCGACTCGTTCAGAGGCGAAGTAATTATGTGGTTACAGATGCAGCTTGAAGCGCTCGGACAATTCCTAGACAAAGGGGGCCCAGTCCTCCTTTGGTTGGGTGTCTTAGCGTTCATATTGTGGACTTTGGTCTTTGAGCGCGTCTGGTACTTCCAAACAGCCGTTAAGAGTGACATGAAAGCAACAGTCGATAACTGGGAAGCACGAAATGAGCGTACCTCATGGGAAGCACACCAGATTCGCGAGATGTTAGTGTCACAGGTACGTCAAAAAATCTTTTCGTCGTTACCGATGGTAGCGACACTGGTTGCCTTAGCGCCTCTGATGGGGCTGTTAGGTACCGTAACGGGTATGATTGACGTGTTCCACACGCTTGCGGTCACCGGTGGTGGTGATGCAAAAGCAATGGCGGGCGGTGTTGCGAAGGCAACGTTGCCAACGATGGCGGGCATGGTAATTGCGATTTCGGGTGTATTCGCGAAGTCGTATCTCGAGCGTAAAGCTGAGGTCACTACCAAGCTCTTGGAAGACCATCTGACCATGGACCATTAATCATGGGGGCGTATAGCCCCTATGACCGAACGAGGTAGACCCATGCGCAGACAAAGTCTAGCGAAATCGTCAAAAGAAGAAGAACAGCAAATTGACTTAACGCCCATGTTGGACGTTGTCTTCATCATGTTGATCTTCTTCATCGTGACGGCGCAGTTTGTCAAAGAGCCTGGCGTAGATATTACGCGAGTTGATGCGGCAAGCGCGCAACAAAAAAATAGAGCAAACATCTTGATCGCGGTGTCCCCGGACAACGTAATCTGGATGGATAAAAAACAGATTGAGGAAGAAGCACTTCGTTTAACCATCGAGCGTTTTTTGGTAGATAACCCAGATTCGCAGGTCGTTATTCAGGCTGATGCCATTTCGGACGTTCGTTTGCTTGCACTTGTAAAAGATGCAGCAAAAGAAGCCGGTGCCTCTGATATCTCTGTTTCAACACTCAACTAGGAGGCGGAATTATGAATGTACGTATATTTCCAGCAACAGCACTCTCGGTTGTAGTGGCCTTTGGTTTGTTTATGCTGATGGCAACATTAATTCATCAAGATATCGAATTGGATGATCGTAAACGCACACCTATCGCGGACATCGTGATGGTTGAGCCCGAGATCACCGATATCATCGAAGAAGAAAAGCCAGAGCAACCAGAGCAACCAGATCAACCGCCACCAGATCTACCTGAGCCTGAACTTCAGGACCCAGATGTAGATGGTGGTTTAAACACTGGGCAAGTTTCGGCTGATTTCGATCTTGGTTTCGATGCCGGCGGTTTAAATATCTCTGATGGTGAATACCTACCGATTGTTAAAGTTGCACCTCAGTACCCGCGTCGCGCAGCGTCTCGTGGTATCGAAGGGTACGCAATCGCGGAGTTCACTGTGACTACCACGGGTACCGTCACTGACTGTGTGGTTATCGAGGCAAAAACGACATCAGGTAACGACACCACTATGTTCAACCGTGCAGCTTGCAGTGCCGCTGAGAAGTTCAAGTACAACCCTCGAGTCGTCGATGGCGTTGCGCAAACAGTGACGGGTGTTAAAAACCGTTTCACGTTTGAACTTCAGGATTAAGGAGCGCATATGAAACTTTTAACATTAAAAGCCTTCAAAGCGACTGCGCTCGTAGGAGCGATGTTTGTCGCCCCTGTGCTTGTAAGTCACACGCCGATCGCGCCTCTGCTTTCAGTTCAGGCAGTCGCGCAAGAGGATGAAGAGCAAGAAACTCGTCGAGTTCCTGCAATGTCTCCACGTGTTGGTCGAGCGTTTGAACCGGTTCTCGAAGTATTTGAAATCGAAAATCCAACCGAAGCTCAGTGGCGTGAAAGCCTTGAATTGCTTCAGAGCTACGATATCGAGCGTTGGAACGGTTACGAGCGTGCGATGTTTTGGCGTTATCAAGCGGGTATTTACGCGTCTCTAGAAGACTTCGAAAATATGAAGCGCTGCTTCATTGAGATGCTCGCGTATCGTAACGATGTTCAGCCACGTATGGAGCAAGACACGATTCTTACGCTGGCACGTCTTGAAGCGATGGAAGAAAACTGGGATGGCGCACTGAGTTGGTTAACCGAGTGGTGGGGTCTTGTACCTTCACCAAACGTGGATGCTTACGAATTACGCGCGATGATCAACTACAACAAGTCGAATTTCCGCGATGCGCTAAGTGACTT
>JABXIR010000268.1 GCA_013372965.1 Gammaproteobacteria bacterium | reverse complement strand
TCCGTGGTGATCATGATCAAGGCGACGACAAAACATCAAAGCGCAACGATTCAGGCATGCTGATCCGTGACAACGTCTATGGCGACGTTGAGCAAGATGCCATTCGACGCGACTTTACCATCAACGCACTGTATTACACGACGGAAGACTTTAGCGTCCGTGATTATGTCGGCGGCGTACGCGATTTAGACGAAGGCGTAGTACGTATCATCGGTGATGCAGAAACACGCTACCGCGAAGATCCCGTTCGCATGATTCGTGCGATTCGCTTTGCTGCGAAACTGCAGTTCAAAATCGAAAAGAAAACCGCCGCAGCGATCCATACCTGTCGCCCACTGTTAACCGACGTATCTTCAGCGCGTATGTTTGAAGAAGTAAATAAGCTGTTCATTAGCGGGTACGGCGAGCGCACTTTCGATCTGATGCGCGAATACAAATTATTCGAATTACTGTTCCCAGACACAGAGGCGTTGATCAAAAACGACCCCGTTGCAGAAACCTTCATCCGAATCACTTTGCGCAATACGGACTCACGAGTTCACGCAGACAAACCCGTCACACCTGCTTTCCTTTACGCGTCCTTATTGTGGCCATCGTTCAAAGCGAAAGTGGACGCCAATAAAGGCATGCCAATTTTCGAAGCGATTCGCATCGCATCGAACGAAACCTTTGATGAACAAATTCGTCACACCGCGATTCCGCGCCGCTTCAGCGCCATTATTCGTGACATTTGGGAAGCGCAATGGCGTCTTCCAAATCGCGCGGGTAAACGTGCCGCAGTGCTCATGGAACAGCGCGTGTTCCGAGCGGCTTACGACTTCCTGATCAACCGTGAAGCCGCGGGAGAAGACCTGTTGGGATTGGGCAAATGGTGGACTCGCTATCAATCTGCTTCAGCTGAACAACGTGAGGAGATGTCGAATCGTATCGATCCTCCGAAACGTAAGCGTAAGCGCAGCCCTCGTCGAAAGCCAAGTAATCGAAAGCCTAAGCAAGGCGAATAACGGATGAAAAGCGCCGACTTATCTCGAGCGTACGTTAGCTGGGGCAGTAACCTTGGCGATTCTGAGTCTTTAGTCGCAGACGCCATTGATCGTTTAATCGCAATCGATGGCATCTTCGAAGTCACCTGCTCTCCGGCCTATCGCTCAAAGGCCATTGGTCCCGGCGAACAGCGTGATTATCACAACGGCGTGGTTGAAATTAAAACGTCACTAACGCCGAAGTCATTACTTGAAGTACTCCACCGCATTGAAGCATCACTTGGACGCGAGCGAATCGTGCGCTGGGGAGCACGCACGGTCGATCTCGATTTACTCGATTACGAAGGGTTCAGTTCCGATGTTACCGAGTTACTCATACCGCATCCTAGAGCTCACTTAAGAAACTTCGTGATTTACCCTTGGGCAGATATTGCGCCAAATTGGCGACTCCACTCTCAGTCGATCGAGCAATGGCGTAAAGAAACACCTGACGAAGACCTAAGCTTGTGGCAAGATAGCTAACAGATGCCTCGAGGAATGTTTTGAATGAAACCCGCTTCGCTTCCATTTAGTGACAACAAGCCGATTTTTATCGCAGTTGAGGGCAATATTGGCGCTGGAAAGAGTCGTCTGGCCCAACGTATTGCCGAACGCATCGAGGCCACTGCGCTACTCGAGCAAGCCGGTAGCAACCCATTCCTAGACGATTTCTATCGTCAACCCGAACAACACGCCTTCCCTACTCAACTGCATTTTTTATTCGCGCGTAATAAGCTAAATCTGCAAGTTCAGGAAGGCCACTTATTTGAAAATCGCTTCGTCGCCGACTACCTTATCGATAAAGAGCTTCTATTCGCCTCGGTGAACCTATCCGAGCAAGAATACCAACTGTACAAACAGGTTTACGACTCAATGGCGATCGATACCATCAAACCCGATCTTGTCATTTATTTGCAAACCTCGGTGGCGCACTGTCGCCAAAAGCTCCGAGAGAATCGACCGAAGCAGCAACGACTCATTTCCGACGAATACCTTTCGCGAATGAACGATGCTTATACTCGCTTCTTTCATTTTTACGACGACTCGCCGTTGCTGATTGTAAACGCCTCTGATATCGATCTCGATGACGATGCGGAATTTGAAGCGTTCTTCGAAGCGCTCGGCGGCCATACTCATGGTCGGTCGTACTACAACCCAATGCCAATTGCTATTTAGCCAAGAGTTATATGAACAAAATTACCCTTAGTAGCCTGCGCGGCTTCAAGCGCGACGCCGTTAAATTTTCTGTTGTCGCGGCGTATGACGCCTCGTTCTCTCGCTTACTTGCCGACGCAGAGGTTCCCGTCATCCTTGTGGGCGATTCACTTGGGATGACCGTTCAAGGGCACGCATCTACGGTGCCCGTCAGTGTCGCCGACGTGGCCTATCACACGGCATGTGTCGCTCGAGGCAACCAGTACTCGCTGATTATTGGCGATTTGCCGTTCATGTCGTACACCTCGGTCGAGCAAGCACTCGACACCAGTAAGCAGCTGATGCAAGCCGGTGCGCACATGGTGAAACTCGAGGGCGGTCGCTGGCTCAGCGAAACGTTCCAAGCGTTGAACGCCGCGGGCGTGCCGAGCTGTGCACATTTAGGGCTGACACCGCAGTCGGTGAACAAATTGGGTGGGTATAAAGTTCAGGGGCGCGACGCCGATGAGGCCCAAACGATTCTTGAAGACGCCATTGCACTCGAAGCGGCGGGTGCCGATATGCTCGTGCTTGAGTGCGTACCGAGTGAGTTAGCCGCCAAAATCACCCATGCCGTGAACATTCCCGTGATTGGAATTGGCGCAGGTGCCGACACCGATGCGCAAGTATTGGTATTACATGACATGCTCGGCATTACGCCGCGCGCACCGAAGTTCTCAAAGAACTTCCTCGAAGGCAGCCATTCGATTCTCGAAGCCTTCGAACGCTTTGTCGCTGACGTTAAGGATGGCCATTTCCCTGCCGAAGAGCACCAGTTTAATTAAGCGGGCGTTTGCGATCATCAAAGTCCGACCGAGAGCGTTACGCCAGCTCAGGCTGCGCTCTCGTTATTCAGAAAACCGCTTCATTCAATCTCCCGACGTAGCTCCTTAAAGCCGCATTTCTTGTAGTTATCTAGCGCGGCAGGATGATCCAAAGAACAGGTATTCACCGTCACTCGATCACCCAGTTTAAGCGCCTCTCGACATGCAACCTCTAGCGCGTAACCACCTATACCCAGACCAATTCCTTCGAGAGCCAAACCAAAGTACTGCAGTTCAACTGATGCTTCGAGCTTTGCCAATTCAAAGTAGCCCACCGGCGTTTCGTCGTGATAAATAATCCAGAGCGCGCTCTTTTGGGCATGCTCATTCCAACGCTCAATCGGCCAGTCACGCTTATCGAACCACTGCCAAGGTTTACCCACCCAACAATAAAAGAACTGATGTAATGCACCACCAGCGTGTTCAGCTAAGCGAATATTTGTCGTTACTTGAGGCTTTTTTCTCGATATTAAATCGTTTTCGGTCAGTTCGAGATATACGATTTCAATTGCGTCATTCATGAATAATTCCTACCTATGCATGAGCGCATCTTAGCGAATTGTTGTGTTAATATGCTACCCAAAATAAAGGAGTTACCCGATATGTCTGCTGTTATTGTCGCGGCGAAGCGTACCGCCGTTGGTAGTTTTAATGGTTCTTTAAGTTCACTTTCAGCGAGCGAGATTGGCACGCAACTGCTCAGCCAGCTTCTTAACACCACCTCGCTCAAGCCCGAACAAATCGACGAAGTCATTTTAGGTCAGGTACTCACCGCTGGCTGCGGTCAAAACCCTGCTCGTCAAACCTCGGTCAACGCCGGGATCCCTGCTGCAACCCCTGCAATGACCATCAACATTTTGTGTGGTTCGGGGCTTAAGGCCGTGGCATTGGCAGCACAAGCCATTGAAAACGGCGATGCCGATATCATTGTGGCCGGTGGCCAAGAATCCATGTCGCAGGCGGCTCATGTACTTCCCAATAGCCGTAACGGTCAGCGCTTGGGTAACTGGAGCCTCGTCGACACCATGCTAAGCGACGGTCTAACCGACGCCTTCAACGACTACCACATGGGCATCACCGCCGAGAACCTCCGTGACGCATTCCCAAGCCAACCACTCGAGCGCGACGCACAAGATGCCTACGCGGCTAAGTCGCAACAAAAAGCGGCACACGCCATTGACGCGGGTTGGTTTAACGACGAAATCCTACCGATTAGCATCGCGCAGCGTAAGGCCGACCCAATCGAATTCAACATCGACGAAGGTGTCCGTGCCGGCACAACTGCCGAAGGTTTAGCGAAACTTCGCCCAGCATTCAAAAAAGACGGCACGGTGACCGCAGGTAATGCGTCAACCATTAACGATGGCGCGGCCATGGTCATTGTCATGTCAGAAGCCAAAGCCAACGAGCTTGGCCTCGAGGTATTGGCACACATCCGCAGTCACGCCACCAAAGGGGTCGATCCATCCATCATGGGTTCAGGTCCAATTCCAGCCACCGAAGCAGCCTTGAGTAAGGCGGGTTGGAGTGTCGACGATCTCGATTTAATCGAAGCCAACGAAGCGTTCGCGGTTCAGGCGATGTGTGTTTCAAATGCGTTGAATTTTCCCGAAGACAAACTCAACATCGGTGGTGGTGCCATCGCCATTGGTCACCCGATCGGGGCATCGGGCTGTCGTATTTTGGTCACGCTACTTCACCACATGGCTCGCAACGATGTTAAAAAAGGCCTCGCCACCTTGTGCGTTGGTGGCGGCATGGGCGTCGCGCTCACCATTGAACGCCCTTAACCGCGCGCTATAAAACGTTATGCAGTATCAATCGACTCCCTGTTTAGGGGGTCGATTGTCTCGTGTTACACCGCTAGCGCGTTAATCTTCCGCTAAAAAACCACCGCTTTGACGGCGCCACAGGCTGGCATAAAGACCGTCTTGTTCCAGCAGCGACTGGTGATTTCCGACTTCAACAATCTGCCCCTGGTCCATCACGACTAAACGATCCATTGCTGCAATAGTCGACAAGCGGTGCGCGAT
>JABXIR010000066.1 GCA_013372965.1 Gammaproteobacteria bacterium | reverse complement strand
GAGGAGCGTACCGGCGCAGACATACCATGGATATTCGATGTTGAGGGCGAAGCGGGCTTCCGCAAGCGTGAGGAAGCCGTATGTGCTGAACTTTGCAACGAGCACAGTTTAGTCATCGCCACCGGCGGCGGCATCATCGTGAACGAAGCAAACCGTCGACGGATTCGCCGTAATGGTTTCGTTGTGTATTTGAGTGCGGACGTTGATCGCTTGGTTGAGCGGACATCGAAGGACACAAGGCGCCCGTTGTTACAGACTGCCAATCCTCGTGAAGTGATTGAACAGTTACTCGCTGTTCGAGACCCGCTCTATCGCGAGGTGGCCGATGTGGTTATTGACACGGAGAGTAACAGTCCTAAGTATATTTCCGAGCGAATCATCGAGGCTTTCAATGAGCGAGCATAATCAGGTCACCGTTAACCTAGGAGAGCGCAGCTACGATATCCATATCCGCTCGTCGCTTCTTGACGATGTGTCGTTAATTGCCGGCGCAATTCATGGACCTAAAGCAGTCATTGTCACCAATGATACGCTCGAGCCTATGTACGCTCGCTCACTTTGTAAAAAGCTGTCTGAGTATAAAGAAGTTTCGATTATTAAGTTACCCGATGGTGAGTCGTATAAAACGCTCGATACACTAAATCTCATATTTACCCAACTGCTGGAAGAGCGTCACGATCGTTCAACCACTTTAATTGCGCTGGGTGGGGGTGTTGTGGGCGATATGACAGGCTTTGCTGCCGCGTGCTATCAGCGCGGTGTCAACTTTATCCAGGTGCCAACGACGCTGCTATCTCAAGTAGATTCCTCGGTGGGCGGCAAAACCGGGGTAAATCACCCGCTGGGTAAGAACATGATCGGAGCGTTTAAGCAACCGGTTGGGGTCTTTATCGACACCAGTGTTTTAGCGACGCTCCCGGATCGAGAGTTTTCAGCGGGAATGGCTGAGGTCGTTAAATATGGACTGATCTGGGATCACGGCTTTTTCGAATGGCTTGAGGCAAACTCTAGTGCCCTCTCGAGCCGCGATGCTGAGGCGCTATCGTATGCGATTCGTCGCTCTTGTGAAATCAAAGCCGAGGTCGTTGCCTCAGACGAAACGGAGAAGGGCCAGCGAGCGATTTTGAATCTTGGCCACACTTTCGGTCACGCGATTGAAACGCATTTCGGGTATGGCCATTATCTGCATGGTGAAGCGGTCGCGATCGGAATGAAGATGGCGATAACTTTATCGCTTAATCTTGGTAGCTTGGATGAAAAATACTTATACCGACTCGATGCGCTGCTTAAATCCTTCGGTTTGCCCACGAATGTACCCGCCGAAATGACCCCCGAGTGCTTTTTTGAGCATATGTCGGTCGATAAAAAGGTCTCCCACGGGCAAATTCGCTTCGTTGTTTTAGTTGGTAAAGGCGAAGCAGAAGTTACCTCTAATGTCAATTATGAAGCGGTGTGCAGCGCGATTATGGCGTGTACCGAGTAGTCGCGCACCCTGGTAAATTTCCATTTGAATATTATTGATAACTTTTCGTAATAGTAAGCAGATATCCGTATGATGTACACTACGTAGCCGCGCCCAATTATCAGTGTGCGCGCTTTTGTAGTTACAAGGAACGGGTATGTCTAAGCGTCTGTATAACCTCGAGGAATTTAAAGATAACTGCGGCTTTGGTTTGATCGCGCACCGCCGTGGCGAGCCAAGTCATCAGTTGTTGGTGGATGCCATTGCTGCTCTGGCGTCAATGACGCATCGCGGCGGTATCGCAGCCGACGGCAAAACCGGTGACGGTTGCGGTCTGTTGATGAAGGTTCCCGATGGCTTTATGCGCTCCGTCGTATTGGAGCTGGGCGTTGAATTACCCGAGCGCTATGCGGTGGGCTCGTTTATGTGTTCACCCGATCCCGTTCGATTTGAGCAACAGAAAGAGGTCATCGAACGTCGTTTCAAAGACGAGTCGATCGACGTCGTTGCGTGGCGAAAACTTCCTACGAATGCCGACTGCCTAGGTCCGATTGCAAAAGAATCCGAACCTAACTTTTATCACGTGTTCGTCGCACCCACGACGCACACTGACGAGGTCTTTAAGGCTCGATTGCTTGCGGCGCGCCGTCGAATCCATATCGAATTAGCCGATCACAAAGGTTTTTATATTGCGAGTCTATCGTCGGGAGTGGTCAGCTATAAAGGCCTGATGATGCCGGTCGATCTGCCAGCCTATTTCCTCGACTTGCAAGATGAACGTTTAGAAACGGGTATCTGTGTATTCCACCAACGTTTCTCAACCAATACATTGCCTCAGTGGCATCTCGCGCAACCTTTCCGAACTCTGGCGCATAATGGTGAGATCAACACCATTACGGGCAACCGTAATTGGGCAGAAGCACGCTTGTCGAAGTTTGAGTGTGACCTGTTACCTGAGCTGAAGGAAATCGGCCCACTTGTAAACCGCTCGGGCTCCGACAGCTCATCGCTCGATAACATGTTAGAGCTACTCTTGGTGGGGGGCACTGAGCTACACAAGGCGATCCGTATGCTCGTGCCACCTGCGTGGCAAAACATCGAAGACATGGATCCCGACCTACGAGCATTCTACGAGTATAACTCGATGCATATGGAGGCCTGGGATGGCCCCGCGGGGCTAGTGATTACTGACGGTCGCCACGCTGTGTGCACACTCGATCGCAACGGCTTGCGACCAAGTCGCTGGGTGCTAACGGACGATGACATCATTACCATTGCGTCGGAAGTGGGCGTTCGCCCGTTTGAAGAGCATCGTGTGATTGCTAAAGGACGCTTGGGGCCAGGACAGATTCTGTCGATCGACACCGAGTCTGGTGACATCTTAAATACCGAGGACGTCGACAAACAACTGAAAGAGGCGGCGCCTTATCGCGATTGGCTTCGTCGTGAGGCGATTCGCTTAGAGCATCTGAGATACGATCGCGAAATTCCAGCCCTTGAAAAGCCGATGCTCGAGGTTCTACAGAAGTTGCACGGAGTAAGTCTCGAAGAGCTTGAGCAAGTGATCAAGCCGCTTGCGGAGGCGGGACAAGAAGGTGTTGGGTCGATGGGCGATGACACGCCCATGGCGGTGTTGTCGAAGAAACAACGCAGTTTATATGATTACTTCCGTCAGCAGTTCGCGCAAGTGACCAATCCGCCAATTGACCCGTTACGCGAAGCCATTGTCATGTCGCTCGAGACTTGCGTAGGCCGCGAGAAGTCGATGTTCGCACAATCGGTGAGTCACGCTTCGCGGATCATTCTGACATCGCCGGTGTTGACGCCAAGTAAATTCTACACTCTGACCCGCACCGGGTTTGAGGCGCATCGTGTTTCGAAGCTTAATCTTAACTATGACCCGAGTTCGCTAACGTTAGAAGCGGCGGTAAAAGCCCTGTGTCAGCAAGCTGAACAATCGGTTCGTGATGGTCACTCTTTGACCGTGATAACCGATCGAGGCATTACGTCGGGCGAATTGTCGATTCCGGCGCTCATGGCAACGGGAGCGGTACACCACCATCTGATCGAGCTTGGACTGCGTTGCGATACGAATCTTGTGGTCGAGACGGCATCTGCACGCGATGCACACCAGCTTGCTTGTCTTATCGGCTATGGCGCGACCGCTGTTTATCCCTACTTGAGCTTTGCGATTATCGATGACCTGGTGGCGACGAAACAACTCATTGTTGATCGTGATCGTGCGTACAAGAATTACGAGAAGGGTATTAACAAAGGATTATTGAAGATCCTATCGAAGATGGGGATTTCTACGATCAACTCCTACCGAGGTGCGCAGCTATTCGAGGCGGTTGGATTACAAGACAGTATCATCGACTTGTGCTTCAAGGGAACGCCCTCCCGTATCGGTGGTGCGGGCTTCCAAGAAATACAAAGCGACTTACACATTCTAACAAAAAATGCCTTCAATTCGCGCAAAACACTGCCAGCCGGCGGCTTACTAAAGTACGTTCACAACGGTGAGTATCACGCGTTTAACCCCGATGTTGTGATGGCGCTGCAGCATGCGGTGCACACGGGCGATTACGATGATTGGAAACGCTATGCGGCGCTGGTGAATGAACGACCTGTTGCCACCATTCGTGATTTGCTAGGCCTCAAACACGTCGATTCGATCTCAGTTGACGAGGTCGAACCTTGGGAGCAAATTGTTAAGCGCTTCGACTCTGCCGGTATGAGTCTCGGTGCGCTATCACCAGAAGCACACGAGGCGTTAGCCGTTGCGATGAACCGACTTGGTGGCCGCTCCAATAGTGGCGAGGGTGGTGAAGACCCTGCGCGCTATGGCACAGAGAAAGTGTCGAAGATCAAGCAGGTTGCCTCGGGACGCTTTGGTGTGACGCCTGCGTACCTTCGAAGCGCAGAAGTCATTCAGATTAAAGTCGCCCAAGGGGCGAAACCGGGTGAAGGCGGTCAGTTGCCCGGTGGTAAGGTGAATGGATTGATCGCCCGCCTACGCTATTCTGTGCCAGGCGTTACGCTCATTTCTCCACCGCCACATCATGATATCTATTCGATTGAAGATCTGGCTCAGCTTATCTTCGATCTTAAGCAGGTAAACCCAAAAGCGTTGATTTCTGTCAAGCTTGTCAGTGAACCGGGTGTCGGCACCGTCGCAGCGGGAGTGGCGAAAGCCTATGCCGACTTAATTACGATCTCCGGATACGACGGCGGTACGGCGGCGTCACCACTGACCTCTATTCGACATGCAGGCTCGCCGTGGGAATTGGGGCTAGCGGAGGCGCATCAAACCCTTCGTGCGAACGACCTTCGAGGCAAGGTCCGAGTGCAAACGGATGGTGGTCTTAAGACAGGTTTGGATGTCATTAAGGCAGCCATCTTCGGCGCTGAGAGTTTTGGTTTCGGAACGGCGCCAATGATCGCGCTCGGTTGCAAGTATCTGCGTATCTGTCATCTAAACAACTGTGCTACGGGTGTTGCGACGCAAAATGAAACCCTCCGTGAAGACCACTTCCACGGAACCGTCGAGCATGCGATGAACTTCTTTAAATTTATGGCGATGGAGACGCGCGAGTGGTTGGCTAAACTCGGCTTACCATCACTTGAGTCTGCAGTGGGTCGTGTGGATCTTCTTGAGAGAATTGATGCCGAAGGCGATAAGCTCAAACGCATCGATTTATCGCCGTTGCTTCATGATGACGACTTGCTACGCAGTAAGCCGCAAACGTGCGCCGTAACGCACAACCCGCCTTACGACACAGCTGAGCTGGCCAATAAGATGCTGAACGATATGCTGCCCGCTATTGAGGGGAAAGTGGGAGGTCGGTACGAATACACCGTGACTAACCAAGATCGTTCGATTGGCGGTATGCTTTCCGGTGAAATTGCCGAGCGCTACGGTAACGCAGGCATGAGCGATCGCCCGCTTCAGCTTAAATTGAATGGTGTCGCCGGACAGTCGCTCGGCGTATTCAATGCGGCAGGGCTCGTGATTGAACTCGAAGGCGATGCAAACGATTACGCCGGTAAGGGAATGTCTGGTGGCACAATTTCGATCTACCCGCCTCAAGGTGGTCGATATGAGGCTAAAAAAGCATCCATTGTGGGTAACACCTGTTTGTATGGCGCTACGGGCGGAGAGTTTTTCGCGGCCGGTCAGGCGGGGGAGCGATTTGGCGTTCGTAACTCTGGGGCCACGGCTGTAATCGAAGGCTCAGGTGACCACTGTTGTGAATATATGACTGGTGGTCAGGTGGTTGTGCTTGGTGATACGGGCTACAACTTCGGTGCCGGCATGACCGGTGGCGTGGCATTCGTACTTGATGTTGAGGATGAGTTTCCTCATCGCTATAACCGAGAGCTCGTCGAGATTCGTCGTATGTTCGGCGCTGCCTTTGAAGACTATCGTGTGCATTTAAAACGTTTAATCGAGCAGCATGTGTTGAGAACTAAGTCACCCTGGGGTAAGGAAGTACTTGCTAACTTCGATCGATTCATCAGTAGTTTCTGGCTTGTGAAACCGAAGGCATCATCGATCGATGATCTGCTTAGCCAAATTAGCACTCGTCCAGAATAAGGAGCTGTCATGAGTAGTAAATTGAATAATGATTTTCAGTTCTTGGATGTAGATCGTAAGGACCCACGTAAAATCGAACTGGATGCGCGACGCCAAGAATTTGTGGAAATCTATGAGCCGTTCCGCGAGCGCGAAGCAAAAACGCAGTCGCATCGCTGCCTCGATTGTGGCAACCCCTATTGTGAGTGGAAGTGCCCGGTACACAACTACATTCCGAATTGGCTGCGCTTGGTGAGTGAAGGTAAAATTTTCGAAGCGGCCGATCTATGTCATCAGACGAACAGTCTACCCGAAGTGTGTGGTCGAGTGTGCCCACAAGATCGTTTGTGCGAAGGTGCCTGCACGCTAAATGACGAATTTGGTGCAGTAACGATTGGTAACGTCGAGAAGTACATTACCGATACGGCGTTTGCGCTTGGCTGGAAACCCAATCTTTCAAATCGGATTATGACGAACAAGCGCGTTGCCATTGTTGGAGCGGGTCCGGCGGGTTTGGCTTGTGCTGACGTGCTAGTGCGCAACGGTGTGACCCCGGTGGTGTTTGATAAATATCCTGAGATTGGCGGGCTTCTAACATTCGGTATCCCCGAGTTCAAACTCGAGAAGCGGGTATTAACCCAGCGCCGAGCCGTTTTCGAGGAGATGGGCGTTGAGTTCCGACTTAATACAACCGTTGGAGAGGATGTCTCGTTTGCCGAGCTGCATGATCAGTATGATGCTGTGTTCCTAGGTATGGGGACCTATAAATCAATGAAAGGCGGATTCCCTGGCGAGGATTTAGCCGGCGTCTACGACGCTTTACCGTTCCTAGTATCTAATGTGAACCGAAATCAAGGCTGGGAGAAGTCAACGAGCGAGTTTATTAGTGTTGAGTCAAAGCGCGTCGTCGTACTGGGTGGTGGCGATACGGCAATGGACTGTAACCGCACCTCGATTCGGCAGGGCGCACTGAGCGTCACTTGCGCCTATCGCCGCGATGAGGCAAATATGCCGGGTTCGCGGAGAGAGGTGGTGAATGCACGCGAAGAAGGCGTTCAGTTCTTATTTAACCGCCAGCCAATCGAGATCGTTGGTAACGAAAAGGTTGAGGGCGTTAAGGTGGTTGAGACCAAGCTCGGTGAGCCAGATGAAAATGGACGCCGTCGTCCCGAGCCGATTCCGGGCTCAGAGCAAATCATTCCAGCCGATGTGGTACTCGTCGCATTCGGCTTTCAGCCAAGCCCTGCAAAGTGGCTCGGTGAGTTCGGCGTGACGCTGAACGACTGGAACGGTGTTGTTGCGCCGAAGGATCAAGCGTTCCCGTTTCAAACGTCGAACGCCAAGATTTTCGCTGGCGGCGATATGGTTCGCGGCTCTGACTTAGTGGTAACGGCGATTGCTGAGGGGCGAGAGGCGGCTGAGGGCATCCTCGACTACCTAGAGTGCTAATTTGAATCTTTTTCGGGTTCGGGCTTTTTGTTGCTTTGATTTTATAAGACAATAAGCCCGTTCACGTTTAGGAGCACTTATGAACTTTTCCCCGCTAAAAAACGACCGTTTTCTTAAAGCTTTGTTGCGCGAACCCACTGATCGCACTCCGATCTGGATGATGCGCCAAGCAGGCCGCTACCTACCAGAGTATCGTGAAACACGTGCGCAAGCGGGCGACTTCTTAAGTTTGTGCAAAAACACCGATCTCGCCACCGAAGTAACGCTTCAGCCTCTGCGTCGTTACCCAGCTGACGCAGCTATCCTATTCTCGGACATCTTGACGATTCCTGATGCCATGGGCTTGGGGTTATATTTCGAGACGGGCGAAGGTCCAAGATTCAAAAAGACGGTGCGTGACGAGGCGTCGATTGCCGCGTTACCCATTGTGGATACCGCTCGCGATCTGAGTTATGTGACGGACGCCGTTACATCGATTCGTCATGCATTGTCAGGCGACGTGCCGCTCATCGGCTTCTCGGGGAGTCCGTGGACACTGGCAACCTATATGGTCGAAGGGGGGTCATCGAAGGACTTTCGTCATACGAAAGCCATGATGTATCAAACACCCGAGTTACTTCATGCATTACTCGATAAACTCGCGGAATCTGTCATTGACTACCTGAACGCCCAAATTAGAGCAGGTGCTCAAGCCGTGCAAATTTTCGATTCCTGGGGAGGCGCGTTGTCCCATGTTGCTTATGAAGAGTTTTCTCTCGCCTACATGACCAAAATTTGTCGCGGTCTAATCAAGGAATTCGACGGTCAGAAGATTCCTGCAATCGTATTCACCAAAGGTGGCGGTCAATGGCTTGAAGTGATGGCGGATAGCGGTGCCGATGCGTTGGGTCTTGACTGGACGACACCCATTGGTCGGGCGCGTGATCGTGTTGGTCATCGCGTCGCGCTACAGGGGAATATGGACCCGGCCGTTCTTTATGGCTCGCCGGACATTATTCGTGCTGAAGTTAAGCGGATTCTTGACGACTTCGGGCCGAATCCCGGGCATATTTTTAATCTCGGACACGGAATTACGCCGTTTGTCTCACCCGACAACGTTAAAGTGTTTTTTGATGCTGTTGTAGACTTGTCTCAGTCCTAAATTCATGTTGTTATTGTGATACAAATCACAACATTTAACTGCGGTTTCATGTTTCGAGCAAGAATTGTGAAGTGCTCGAAACATGCAGCTCGTGCTGGCATTAAAGTTGTAACTCTTTCAATTGCGGTATCGTGAGCTAATCATGGGTTTAAAACAAGTTAAAGTATTCACTACAGATCTGACGTTGGGCATGTATGTCTCGCGTTTGGACAAACCGTGGACGCAAACGCCCTTCCCTATCCAAGGCTTTTTTATTAAGTCGGCAAATGATATCAAAGAGCTGTCTTTTCATTGTAAGTATGTCTACATCGATACCGAAAAGGGACGAGAACCTGTAGCGCGCGAGCGCAAGGCCGTCGCTGCGGAGGGCACGTCAAAGAAGCCCAAAGGGCCTAATCGATTAGAGGCGGCCGAGGCTGCGGCAAATGTCAAGCCAATCAAGGTGGCTCACGATCGCTATCCCGAAGTCACGCCACTTCAAAAGGAAGTGGTGCAAGCCAAGCAGATGCATCGTCAAGTTACCGATGCCGTTCGCCAGGTTTATGAACAGGTCTCTGCTGGTGGCTCTCCTAAGTTAGCGGGCACCGAAAAAGCAGCCGAAGAGATGGTCGATAGTGTGCTTCGTAACCCAGACGCCTTTACTTGGTTATCCCGAATTCGTGATCGCGATGAGCACACGTGGGGCCACTCAGTGCGTTCTTCCGTTTGGGCAGTGCTCTTCGGTCGTCATATTGGGTTAAATCGCGAAGAACTGCAGATCCTCTCAACGGCCGTCCTGTTGAAAGATGTCGGTAAAGTTAAACTTCCAGCATCAGTGCTGACGTTAGCGAAACGCAATCCAGCGCAAGAAAAGTTGTATCGTACGTTCGTTGATCACAGCGTTAACATCCTTCGCTCGATTCCAGAGCTCGATCGCCGCGTAATTAAAGTTGTGGCGGCGCACTGTGAACGCCTCGATGGAAGTGGTTTCCCAAACCAGCTTATCGGCGACAAGATTCCGTTGCTCGCGAAGATCTCGGGCTTAGTCACCGTGTACGACGACATTTCGAATCCTCGTGGCACGGGCATCACTTTATCTCCATCCAGAGCAATCGGTTGGCTTTATAAAGTCCGCAATCGCTTATTTCAAGAACAGCTTGTGGTTGAATTTATTCAAGCCATCGGCGTTTATCCAACTGGAACGATTGTCGAGCTATCGACCGGCGAGGTCGGTGTTGTGGTTGAGCAAAACTTTGCGCGTCGTTTGCGGCCAATCGTTGCCATCGTTAAGGATGCAAACGGCGATGACTTAGCCAAGGTCAAAGTCTTTGATATGAACATGGACGCCGAAGCGCGGCTTGCTAGGGGCGATGCGCCGGTTACCATTAAGTCCGATATCGAGCCAAGTGATATTGATATCGATATTGCATCCGTCCGTGATCGCTATCTTCAGCGAGGCGGTTTTAGCCTTAAAAAGTTATTCGGTTTCGCGAGCTAATCGTACAGAAACAAAAAAGCGGACCGTCGAGTCCGCTTTTTTTGGCTTCGAAAGAGCGCTATTTAGCTAACGGTGTAGTCACCGATTTTCTCACCCATTTTAACTTTCGTACCGTGTTTAAAATCATCAATCCAATGACTTGAGCCATCGGGTGTTACGATAATGGCTGTCGATCCGAGTTTGAAACGACCCATTTCCGCTCCTTTGTCGAGTTGTACTGGGGACGTCTGACCGTTTTCGTCGAAATTCTTACGAGATACTTCGCCAGATAATGGGCATACCTGACCATCCCAAACCGTCTCAATTCCGGCGACAATCATCGCGCCCACTAATACGAGCGCCATGGGGCCGTTTTCCGTATCAAAGATACAGACGAGTCGCTCGTTACGTGCGAAGAGGCCTGGAACGTTGCGCGCCGTTTTATGGTTTACGGAAAACAGTTGTCCGGGGACATAAATGCTGGATCTTAGTGTGCCTTTGAATGGCATGTGTACACGGTGATAGTCGCGTGGTGAGAGATAAATGGTCGCAAACTGACCGTTCGCGAACGTCTCAGTCAGATCGTGCTGACCCCCGAGTAAGTCGTGTAAGCTAAATTGCTGACCTTTTGCCTGCATGAGCTGACCGTTTTTGATCTTGCCACACTCGCTAACCTCACCGTCGGCAGGACTGACGATCGATGAAGAGCCCGAGTCGATCGGCCGAGCGCCGTCTTTTAGAGCACGCGTGAAGAAATCGTTAAACGTTGAGTAAGCGCTTAGATCGGGCTCCGCTGCCTCACTCATATCGATATCGAACTTCTTTGCGAAATGCTTGATGAAGGTATCTTTAATCATCGTCGATTCACTCGACGCGAGTCTACCGACTAAGCGAGATAGCGTGTGTTGTGGCAGAAGGTACTGAGAAATAATAAACGCCTGTTCGGCAAATTTGCTAGCCATACGAATCCTAACTGATGCATGCGGCGCTTAGGCCGCGTGTTGTACGTGAGCGAAGTCTAACCTATAACTCGTTGTACGAAAAATTTATCGCCCTCGCGGGTCACCCAAAGAGTGAATGATGTGTTGGCAACTACGCCAGCGAGATGGCGTTATTGCGCCACCTTCTAAGGCCGATCGTACTGCGCATCCGGGCTCTTGTTGATGATGGCAGTCTCGGAACTTACACAAACCTAAATGCTCTCTGACCTCCGGGAAACCGCTGTACACTTCATCGGGCGTCATGTGCCACAGTGCAAATTCTCGTATTCCCGGGGAGTCGATCAGGTCGCCGCCGTTGGGGAAGTGAAATAATTTTGCCGTTGTGGTGGTGTGCTTACCCTTTTGAGTCGATTCGGATAATGCGCCAACGCGCGTGTCTGTCCCCGGCATAAGTGCGTTAATTAGGCTACTTTTGCCGACTCCGGACTGACCAACGAAGACGGTCGTTTTATCGACTAAGAAGTCGGCTAATTGGGTCAGTCCGCCTTCATCCTTACACGATGCTTCGATGACGTCATAACCCAGCGAGCCGTACGTGTTTAGTAACACTCGAAGCGGGTCATTGGCATCGTTCGAGAGCAAATCGATCTTGTTCAACACGATGACAGGTCGAATGTTGTGCACCTCAGCCGCCACTAAATAGCGGTCGATCAAGTTTGGGTGCGCTTCTGGGAATGGGGCAATGACCAACAACATGTGATCGATGTTGGCTGCCACTGGCTTCAATGCGCCGCGGTTATCAGGCCGTTCCAGTAGGTTTTTGCGAGGCTCTTGCGCTACGACGACGCCGGTTGGGTTGCCCGGCCGGAAAATCACTAAGTCGCCTGTCACTAAGCCCGGAACATTGGCCCGAATATGACAGCGTTGAATACTACCGTCCGTTTTGCTTTCGACGTCGATTTGTACACCGTAATGCGCGATCACCACACCAATGGTCTCGTCGCCTAACTCGGATTCATTGAGGGTTTTTTCTGCGCGGTGTTGACGGCGTTGTGCCCGTTCACTTCGTTCGGATTGGATCTTATCGACTCGCCATTGCTGACGGCGAGAAAGTTTACGTTTACTCATAAAATTGGGCCCCTAAGGACCCAAATAATAGCGTATATGTAGGACTAAAGTCATTGAATAGGTGTAATTTCAACAATTGGCAGATCCAGCGCCTCGAGCGTTGGCATTACCGTTGTTTTGTCTCCGACCACTACGACAGCCATTCGATCGTCAGTCAGAAGCTGTGCTGCCAAAGCGTTTAGATCGTCGAGCGAGGCATTTTGAATTGCAGCGTTGCGTTGATCTAAGTAGCTCGCACTTAGGTCGTAGTTGGCCATTTGGCGAATCAGCGATAACTTTTGCCCCGGGGTTTCGTAGGCGCGTGCATCGCGTTGACCATACGCTGACTTCATGAAGTCGAGTTCTTCTTGGGTCATGCCCTGGGCCTTAAATTGCTCAAGCTCTTTAAAGATCTCTTGGAGTGATGCGAGAGTTGAATCTGCACGTACTTCAGTGCTCACGACGAATGAGCCGGTTTCTTGATCGCCGTTGAAGTAAGAACGGGCGCCATAAGTGAAGCCTTTATCCTCACGCAAGTTTTGATTGATGCGAGAGTTAAAGCTACCCCCGAGATTGAAGTTCATTAGCTGGGCATTCCAGTAGGTTCCGTCAACATCCCAAAGAGGGCCATTGGTTGCCATTAGGAGAGTGGACTGAGCTGCCTCTGGCTTGTTGACAAAATAGATGGTGGTTTGCTCAGGTGCTTGCCAAGTAATGTTTCCTAGCTCGCGCTCACGGACGTTGCTGGTCAGTTCGCCAACGGGCGCAAGAGCTGCCATCACGGCTTCTTGGCTGAGGTTCGAAGATACAACGACCGCTTTAAGTTGGCTCGGAATGTTGTTGCTGTAGAACTCAAAGAGCTCGTCGCGAGTGAATCCAGCGATGTTTGCTTCTGTGCCGAGCGTTGGATATGAGAGAGGATTATTCTCATCACCCATGACTTGGTCGAGAGCGTTACGCGCGAGGCTGCCGCCTTGCGTTAATGACTGGCGAATCTGCTGGAGAATTTCGTTGCGAATGCGCTCGACGTCATCTTCGGCAAATGCCGGGGATACAACGCGTTTGACCAAAAGGTCGACCGACTCGTTGAGAGATCGAGTCAGTGTGCTGAGTCGAGCGTAAGAGCTGTAGGTACCCATGGTGAAACTCGTACTCGCACCCAAAAGCTCTTCAATCTGGGCAATCTCAGAGAGCGTCAGCTCAGTGGTACGTTCGTTGAGTAGGTCGCCTACAAAGTTGCTCAAGCCGGCCTGAGTTGCGTCGAGATCACGCATGCCGGTATTGAATACTAACTCGATATTGGTCGTTGGAGTCTCTGTGCTTTGAACGCCTAATACCTTGACGCCATTTTCGAGCGTGCCTTCCCATACGGTTGGCAGCGTTACGATTTCTGCATCAGGGACGCTTGGGCGGATACTCCGGTCAAAACTGTCGACAACTGGTCGTAGCGGCAGGTCGCTGTCGATGACATCAGGCGTAATATCGGCCACCTGGTGATTTGGTTCACCGGCTTGGAGTTCGACTTGACCCATCGGTACCACGCTAACTAACACCGCAGGTTGGTTTGCCACGTAGCGATTGAATGCTTCGCTGACCGCTGCTGGCGTAACGGTGCTGTAGCGCTGCAATTCGTTGGTGATGCCATCTGGTGTGCCCAAGAAGGTGTCGTAATAGGCCAGTTGGCGAACTTTTCCTGAAACCGATTGTAGGCCGAAAATGGTGCTACGCTCGATGTCAGCTTGGAAGCGAATCACGTCTTCTTCGCTGATGGTAGATGTGGAAAACTCAGTGACGAGTTCGCGGACACTCACTTCTAAATCGGCAAGCGTCTCATCGGTGCTTGGGTTCTTAATGACGAAAACGGTAAAGGTACAGGCAAGCTCAGAACAGCGGTGACTTGAGCTAGCTGATAGCGCTCGGCCCGAACGAACCAGTGATTGATACAGTACTGATGATGGACCGTCGCCGAAGATTTTGGCCGCCGCATCAAGCGCGGGTTCGTCTTCGTTAAACAAGTAGGTCGTTGGGTAGGATATCGCGAGCAATGGGTTATTGATGCGATCTTCTAAGGTAACGTAACGGTCGGATTCGATCACAGCAGGGGCAGGCTCTAACGGCTCGACTTCAGGGCCACGCTGGATTGTACCAAAGTACTTGTTAACTAACTCGAGAGTCTCTTCAACATCGACGTCACCACCGATAGTCAAAGTGGCATTGTTAGGTCCGTACCAACGTAGGAAAAATTGTCGAACGGCATCCAACTGTGCGCGGTTGAGGTCGTCCATATGACCAATTACCGGCCATGAATAAGGGTGACCCTCAGGGTACATATGCATTGCCATGGTTTCCCAGAAGCGACCGTACGGAGCATTGTCGACACGTTGACCGCGTTCGTTCTTTACGGTTTCGCGCTGATTTTCGAAGGTCTCTTCTGTAATTGCTTCCAACAAGAAGCCCATACGATCAGCTTCTAACCAAAGCAAAGTGCCGAGTTGGTTTGATGGCGCCGTGTTGTAATAGTTAGTGCGATCGGTGTTGGTAGACCCGTTGAGGGTACCGCCCGCTTCGGTGATGATCTTAAAGTGCTCTTCATCTGCAACGTGCGCAGAGCCTTGGAACATCATGTGCTCAAAAAAGTGAGCAAAACCCGAATAACCCAATTGTTCGCGGTTTGATCCAACGTGATAAGTGACGTCGACGTCGACTAAGGGGTCTGAGCTGTCTTGGTGAATGACGACGGTCAGTCCGTTATCGAGCACGAATTTCTCATAAGGAATCACAATTTCGTCAGCGGTTTGCTGGACGCTTTCGACGTGGGTGACGCCATCGGGAAGCTGTAAGCTGTCTTTCTCGGTTGCCGAACAGCCGGCAAGCCCGATTATCGCCAGCGAAGCGAGTAGTTTTATTTTCATGGTAAGCAAGCCTTAATTGGTTACAAGTGTAATGATTATTTCATATCCTTTAGCGCACGTCTTTAGCAAAATGCGCCACTTGGGTTTCGTGTTACACTCTTCCGTTCGAAGGAGATCACTTATGTCGAAAGAAAATCGTTTAGTGTGGATAGATTTGGAAATGACTGGGCTCGATCCCGAGCACGATACCATTCTCGAAATCGCCACAATAGTCACTGATGCCAACCTCAATGTGCTAGCAGAAGGCCCTTCTATTGCAGTGCATCAAGCGGATGAAGTGCTAAACGGTATGAACGCGTGGTGCGTCGAACATCATGGCGCTTCAGGATTAACGGAGCGGTGCCGCTCAAGTACGTTCAGTCTCGAGCAGGCCGAGCACGCGACGATCGAATTTTTGGAGCAATGGCTAGACTCGGGAACGTCCCCTATTTGTGGTAATTCGGTCGGGCAGGATCGTCGATTTCTTGTGAAATACATGCCGAAACTTGACGCTTTTTTCCACTACCGCACCATCGATGTCTCGACGATTAAAGAGTTGTCGCGACGCTGGCAGCCCAAAGTACTGGATCGGGTTCATAAAAAAGGTGCGCATCTAGCGCTCGACGACATTCGCGAGTCAATCGAAGAGCTTAAAGTCTATAAAGCGGCGTTTTTCGATCGTATCGATTAGCGGTTCATCGCCGAAGCTTTCGCCGACGTCTCGTGGGATCATATTGGCGCTTCAGTGCCCACTCAATGTGCTCATTGAGCATCTCGCTAAGGTTTTCAGATAAACGAAGCTGCAGCGCGTTGATTACGGCGTCGCTTCTGGGGCTGTTGCCCAGACCGACAGATACGTTGCGTAAGAAGTTATGATACCCTGCTCGGCGCAATGGCGATCCCTCAGTTCTCGCCAAAAACTCCTCCTCACTCAACTCGAAGAGATCGAGTAATTCGGCCGTGTCGAGATTGTTGCGTGGCTGGAAGTCGTCCAGTTTGGCGGTTTTAGGATACTTGTTGAACGGGCAGATCACCTGACAGTCGTCGCATCCGAAAACACGGTTACCGATCGGTTCGCGAAATTCGACCGGGATTGGACCATCGTTTTCAATTGTAAGATACGAGATGCAGCGCTTTGTTTCGAGTTTATATGGCGCTACAAAAGCGGCGGTAGGGCATACCTTTAAACACGCGTCACAATCGTTACAGCGGTCTTGGTCGTCGGGCGTGTCGGGTTCAATCTTGAGCGTGGTGTAGATTTCGCCCAAGAAAAAATAGCTGCCTTCCTCGGGATTGATCATCATGGTGTTTTTACCGACCCATCCATGCCCAGCTTTTCGTGCAAGCGCGCGCTCTAGAACGGGTGCCGAGTCCACTAAGGCACGAGACTCCGTTCCTGGGAAGGCTTGATTAATTTGCTTTGCCAACTTGGCAAGGCGTCTACGCAGCACTTTGTGATAATCGCGGCCGAGTGCGTATCGACTAACGTAAGCTCGGGACTCTTGCTTAAGCGCGGCGGCCAGATCCACGTCCTCCGGAAGGTAATGGAGGCGAACACTAATGACAGTTTCCACGCCGGGCATCAGTGATGATGGTGTCCAGCGCATGTCTCCATGGTCATTAAGCCAGTTAAGAGGCTCGTGAAGACCTTCGTCCATCCAGCGTTGAAGCGCCTCACCGTCAGCCGAGAGCGAAGTGTCGGTGAACTTGACGTGATCGAGGTCAAGTTCTGTGGCCCATTTCTGAATCTGTTGTTTCGGTTTTAACATGGTTGTCGAAGGTATCACTATGCAACTATGATGTTAGTGTACACACCAAAGCGATTTGGTCACATTAAAACGGAGGCTTTATGAAGAATTTAGTAACTGCAGTAACATTGGGTTTGTTAGTGACTTCGCCAGCGGCATTGGCAGGAGATGCTCAAGCGGGTGCTTCAAAAGCGGTCGTTTGTGCTGCATGCCATGGAGCAGACGGCAAAGCAACGATTCCTGGTTATCCAAATCTTGCTGGACAAAACGAACAATACTTAATCTCGTCGATCAAAGCCTATCGCGATGGTAATCGTAAGCCTGTGGGCAATGCCGCCGTGATGGCTGCGCAAGCTGCGAATTTATCGGACGAGGATATTGCCAACTTAGCGGCGTATTACGCGCAAATGTAGTCCCCGTTATTCATGGTTGAAATAAAGCTTGCGCCCCTGCTCGATGCATCTTCGACACAAACGCTTGATCAATGGTGGCAAAGCGATGCGGGAGTGTCTGGCTTTGACTTAATGTCTCGAGCCGCCGATGCAATCTGTCACGAGCTTTTCCAACACTACAACCTCAAAAATGTTTGGGTGCTTGCTGGTGGCGGTAATAATGGCGGAGACGGATGGGCGGTTGCAGCGAAGCTCAAGACGCTCGGTGTTAACGTGTCGGTGTGGGCGTTTCACGATCCTCACACATTAATCGGCGACGCTCAGCGCGCGTTTGAAGCAGCTGACGGGGTTGCTTGGTTTACTGAGATGTCAGTACCTGATGTTAAGCCAACCGTCGTCGTTGATGCCTTACTTGGAGTAGGTTTTCAACCGCCGCTAAAAGGGGCGATTGGCACGTTTCTAGAACAACATCTGACGAGCTGTCCAGTGGTTGCGGTAGATGTGCCTTCAGGCGTCAGCGCTGCAACAGGAGCGGCAGGTGCCCACCTTCCTGCGACTTCCACCGTGAGTTTCTTTACCCACAAGTGCGGCTTGGTCACCGGTACCGGACGAATAGCGGCAGGTCGGCGAGTGATCGAGTCGTTTGGGATGTCGTCGCGCGATTTGAAGCGTTCAGGAATTCAAGCAAAGGCTCAGCTGGTGCTCAATGTTTCTCCTCTTGCACCTCGTAGCGGCGATAGTTTCAAGCACAAAAACGGACGTGTGTTTGTCGTCGCGGGCGAGTATCGGATGATGGGAGGTGCGCTCATGGCGGCGAAGAGTGCGCTCAGTTGCGGAGCGGGTCTAGTAACTCTTCTGCAACCGTCCGACAACACGATGTTGCCGCAGTTGTCGATGCCCGAGTTAATGTTGGACAACCTCGACCGATTGAGCGAACTTGGATTGTCTTCGCGTAGCGACGTGATTGTTGTAGGCCCCGGTTGGCCTGTCGGACAGTCTTTAACGGCTTTACTGAACGAGTTGTCACGGGCGCAAATCAGTGCAGTGATCGATGCGGGTGCCCTCCGTGTCATTTCCGAAGAGGGGTTGCCGTCAGGTCGTTGGGTGCTAACACCTCACGCGGGAGAGGCCGCGGCGCTTCTTGGAGTGTCAACCTCTGAGGTGGAGTCTAATCGATATCGATCAGCTAAGCAGATTGCTGAGCAATACGGCGCGACTGTCATCCTAAAGGGCCCTGGTACGATTGTCTCAGATGGTTGCGACACCTTCGTGATTGATGCGGGTTCTCCTGCACTCGCCACGGCGGGCTCGGGTGATGTATTATGTGGTGTAGTCGCAGCCTGCATTGCACAGGGCCTCGATCTCCAACAGGCATCAATCGCTTCGAGTTTTTATCACGCACAAGCGGGCGATCTGTGGGAACGCGATTATGGTTCTCGAGGGGCACGTGCGACTGAATTTATACCAATAATACGAGCCGTACTTAACGGCCGAGGAATTCATAATGTATTTAGCCGATGAGACGGCTACCGTCGATTTTGGACGTTTGTTAGGACAAGCGCTCATGGCAAACATGGTGGTGTTTTTGCGCGGAGAACTCGGTGCTGGTAAAACCACTTTAGTCCGCGGCGTTGTCGGCGCACTGGGTCACAGCGGTGCAGTTAAAAGCCCAACATACACCTTAGTAGAGCCCTACGAGTTCGCCGATGTGACGGTATATCACTTCGATTTGTATCGCTTGGCCGATCCTGAAGAGCTCGAATATATTGGCATTCGCGACTATTTTGGCCCAAACGGCATCTCATTGATTGAGTGGGATGAGCGTGGTGCCGGGATGCTTCCAGCGCCAGATATTATCATTGAATTACAGCGCTCCGACGAAGGTCGAGACGTCACGATGTTGCCATGCAGTGACAAAGGTCGCCAAGTTGTCGATCGTCTTCAGGAGCGAGTATGATGGGGCGCATACTTGTCGTCTTGCTCTTGATGCTATCTCCGTTAGCTCAAGCGTCAGATGTGTCTGGTATTCGAAGCTATCGCTCGCCCGATAGTACACGAATCGTTTTCGACTTGTCGGTGGCGACCGAGTACTCGACGTTCGAGCTAGTCAATCCCAATCGCACGGTGATCGATTTTCCCGATACTCGCCTACTGTCCCATGTCGCTTTACCTCAATTCGAAGAAAGTGAAAGTGTCGCGGGGCTGCGTTATGCGCATCAAGACGATGGATCGTTGAGAGTGGTTATCGACCTCAATGACGACGTCGCTGTTAGAACGTTTGAGCTCATGGCAAATGACGAATTTGGTTTTCGCGTCGTCGTCGATATCGATGAGGCTAATGAAGCGCAAGAACCAATCCTCCAAGTCGATAACACGGGGATGCGTGATGTCGTGATCGTGATCGACCCGGGTCATGGTGGAGAAGATCCTGGAGCCTCAGGGCCACGAAATCTGCGAGAAAAACATGTCGTGCTTGAGATTGCGAAGTCTTTACGTGACAAGTTCAATCGTGTGGCTGGGTATTCTGCACATTTAACGCGAGATCGAGATTACTTCATTCCGCTTCGCGGGCGCAACGCGATTGCACGAACCCAGCAAGCGGACTTATTTATCTCGATCCATGCCGATGCATTTACTAATCCTCAAGCAAATGGGGCCTCGGTGTTCGCCCTGTCCGAGAGTGGCGCAAGTTCCGAAATGGCAAGATTCTTGGCCGAAAAGGAAAACCAATCCGATTTAGTCGGCGGCGTTAATTTGGCCGATGTCGAAACACCAGAGCTGGCGAGTGTATTGCTTGACCTTTCAATGTCTTCCGTTCAATCCAGCAGTATCGATGTGGGAGAAGAAGTATTAAAAGAGCTCGATTCGATCGCTCGGCTACATAATCGAAACGTTGGCTTAGCAGGGTTTGTGGTGCTGAAGAATCCCGACATCCCGTCGATTCTCGTAGAGACAGGGTTTATATCGAACCCCGGAGAAGCGTCTAAGCTCGCCACCGAGAGCTATCGCAATGCCATGGCTCAGAGAATCTTCAACGGCGTCGATCGTTATTTTAGAAGATCACCTCCACAGGGTACCTTGTTGGCGGCCAATAAAAACGGTCTCCTAAGAACGTACACGGTTGCGTCTGGGGATAGTCTTGGAGCAATTGCAACTCGCCATCGAGTTACAGTGGGCGCATTACGTCAGGCCAACGACCTCGACGGTGATGTGATTTACCCTGGGCAAGAACTGACGATTCCACGGCCGTAAAAAGATGACCAAAATTAGAACATTAACGCCTCGACTTGCCAACCAGATCGCTGCGGGTGAAGTGGTCGAACGACCGGCTTCTGTGGTTAAAGAGTTGCTCGAAAACGCCATTGATGCGAAAGCATCACGTGTGGAAGTCGATGCAGAACAAGGCGGAGTGAAGCTCATTCGAGTTCGCGATGACGGTAGCGGCATAGATCAAGACGATTTACCTCTAGCTTTGTCACGTCATGCGACGTCGAAAATCTACCACCTCGATGACCTGGAAGCTGTCGATACGCTCGGATTTCGAGGGGAGGCACTGGCATCCATCAGTTCGGTATCTAAGCTGACCATTAGTTCGGCGATGCGTGATGGAGACGCGTGGAGCGCGCGCACGGAAGGTGCCGATATGGTTCCAGAGCTCACACCGGCCGCCCATCCGATTGGCACGACGGTTGAAGTCAAAGACTTATTTTTCAATACCCCGGCGCGACGTAAGTTCCTTCGTACCGAAAAAACCGAGTTTTCACGTATTGAAGAGACCTTCAAGCGAGTTGCTCTCGCAAATTTCAATGTATCGATGCACCTGCGCCACAATGGGAAGACCGTTCATCAATGTCGTTCGGGCGATGACATCGTCTCTCGAGAGCGCAGAGTCGCGAGCCTGTGCGGAAGTAATTTCATGGCGGAGGCTGTCCGTGTCGATATGAATTCGACCGGGATCAAATTGTACGGTTGGATTGCTAAGCCGACGTTCTCGCGCGCCCAGGCCGATTTACAATATTTTTTCGTGAACGGTCGGGCTATTCGCGATCGTGTAGTCACTCATGCGGTGCGTCAGGCATTCCGAGACGTCTTGTTTCATGGTCGTCATCCGGCCTATGTGTTGTATTTAGAGCTCGACCCCGCGACAGTTGACGTCAACGTCCATCCAACAAAGCACGAAGTTCGCTTTAGGGATCAGCGTTTAGTTCATGACTTTTTGTTTCGTTCACTGCACCGAGTGATCGCGGAGCTGACACCATCTTCCAATGCCGTCCCGACTCAGTTGGGTGAGTCCTTGGTGGAAGGCGCGGATAACGAGACGCCGATCTCTGGTTCGTCGCTTACGTCGAGTTTTGGCGACCAGCAGCCACTCTCACTCGCTACAAACACGCTATCGACTCAATCATCTCCGTCTTATGCGAGTAATTTTCAGTCAAGGCCGACAAGCAGCGCTGCATCTGATTGGGCTGGGCTTTATCAGCGGAGTGAAGGCGCTACAACACCAACGGTTAACGAGCCCAGTGAAATTCCGCCGCTGGGTTACGCCATCGCACAGCTGAAAGGCGTCTTCATTCTTTCCGAGAGTGCAGCAGGCCTGATTGTGGTCGATATGCATGCCGCCCACGAGCGCATTGTCTACGAGAGAATGAAGCGAGATGTTCGTCACGAGGGCATTTCCTCGCAACCGCTATTAGTCCCGCAAGCATTGTCCGTCTCCGTTGGTCAGGTCGAGGCTGCCGAGAGTAATTCAGAATTGTTTGATAAGCTCGGTTTAAGAATTGAAGTCGCCTCAGAAGAAAGCGTGGTGATCAGAGAGGTTCCGGTGATTTTGCAAACTGCAAATGTCGAGCAACTTGTCTACGATGTACTGGTCGATTTGGAGAAGTACGGGACCTCTGACAAAATTGACGCGCACATCGATGAGTTGCTGGCGACGATGGCGTGTCATGGCTCGGTTCGCGCCAATCGCAAACTTAGCATTCCAGAAATGAACGCGTTACTACGTGATATGGAGGCGACAGAGCGCAGTGGTCAGTGCAATCATGGTCGCCCCACGTGGACGCAACTCGATATGAATCAGCTCGATAAATTGTTCTTACGAGGACAATAATGAACGATAAACCAACGGTCGCTCTGTTGATGGGTCCTACCGCCTCTGGAAAAACTGAGTTGGCGATACGCCTGTGTGAGCAGTCAAACTTTGAGATTATATCGGTGGATTCTGCGATGGTGTATCGCGGTATGGACATCGGTTCAGCGAAACCCTCTCATGAGGAGCTCAGTCGTGCACCCCATCGGCTGATCGATATCCGCGATCCCCGTGAGGCGTATAGTGCCGCGGAATTCCGTCGCGATGCCCTGAGAGAAATTTCAGAAATCCACCAAAACGGCAATATCCCGCTGCTGGTGGGGGGGACCATGTTGTACTTTAAGGTCCTACTCGAGGGAGTGGCTCAAATGCCCGCGACAGAGCCCTCCATTCGCGCCGACGTCGAAGCGATGGCGCGCCTGCACGGTTGGCCTCATGTTCACCAATTACT
>JABXIR010000135.1 GCA_013372965.1 Gammaproteobacteria bacterium | reverse complement strand
GTATCACCAATGCGCTGCGACAAAAACTCGCACTTCAAAAAAGCCATCACATCCCGCGAGGCATCGTCCGAACGGCGCTCAGTCATTGAACACTGTTCACCTGCCGCAATAAGCTGATTAAGCTCGTAGGGGTACATATCCTCGCGCGTCCATATTCTTGCATCATCCGCACGCTTGACATAACGCCCGTTCTGGGAAGAGCTAAGAAAACGAATCGCTCGATGCACCAGTAAATCGGGGTAACGACGAATGGGGCTCGTGAAATGCGTATACGCTTCATACGCTAATCCAAAGTGACCCTCATTATCGGCGCGGTATTGCGCCTGAGCCATGGATCGAAGCATCATACTCTGAATGAGTGGCGCATCGGGTCGGTCGGAGACTTGCTGAAGTAACGCTTGATAATCGGACGGCTGAGGTTTTGCACCGCCGTGTAGGTTCAGCCCTAATTCACGAAGATAGCTGCGAAGCGACTCAAGGCGCTCTTCCTTAGGACCTTCGTGGACACGGAATAACGCATCTAGCTGATACTTTTCGAACAGCTTCGCCGCGCTCACGTTAGCCGCGAGCATACACTCCTCGATGACTTTATGAGCATCGTTACGCTCAACAGGAACGATTTTTTCTACCTTTCGCTCAGCATTAAAAATGATACGAGGCTCTGGGCTTTCGAAGTCGATGGCGCCACGATAATCACGCTGACTGCGCAATACCGTGTAAATTTCGTGTAGCGTTTCGAGTTCGGTACGTCGCTCTAACACCTTAGAAGGAACCGACTCGTGATTATGATAAAGCGTCGCCACTTCGTTATAAGTCAATCGAGCGTGAGAATGAATCACACCCTCGAAAAACTTGAATCCACTGACTCGACCGCGCTCTGAGATCGTCATCTCACAAACCATCGTCAGGCGATCTACATTCGGGTTAAGCGAGCAAAGACCATTCGACAGGGCTTCGGGGAGCATAGGTACGACGAAGCCGGGGAAGTACGTCGAATTACCTCGATTAAATGCCTCGATATCGAGCGCGCTGTTAACACCGACGTAGTTCGACACGTCGGCAATCGCAACCCATAGGCGCCATCCCCCTGCTTTTCGACGCTCTGCATAGACGGCATCGTCAAAGTCTTTGGCGTCTTCACCATCGATCGTAACGAACGGCAGTTGTCGAAGATCAATTCTGCCGCGGGTCTCAGACTCTGAGACCTCTGTCGGTAGGCGCTCTGTTTCAGCAACGACATCGCTTGGCCACTCGCTAGGAATTCGATGGCTTTTTATCGCGATTTCGATTTCCATCCCAGGCGCCATTTTGTCGCCTAGCACATGGGTAATTTTGGCCGTCGCGAAATGGCTTTTGGTTGGGTAGCTTATCATTTCGACCACAACCATCTCGCCGTCTCGAGCGTTGTTGGTTTCATCTGGCGGAATCACGACCTGCTGAGGAAGCTTAGGATTATCGGGCAAAACGTATTTGAGATAGCCCTCATCGACGAAACGACCAACAAGTTGGTCATTGGCGCGCTTCACGACCTCGACAACCGAGCCTTCTTTGCGTCCACGACGGTCAACGCCTGACTGTCGCACGATGACTTCATCACCATCCATTGCTCGGGACATTTGATGTGAACTTAAATATAAATCCTCACCACCGTCGTCGGGCTTAACAAACCCAAAGCCGTCGCGATGACCGATGACCACGCCACGAATAAGATCGGCTTTATTCAGTACCACAAATAGATTACGTCTATTTCGAATCAACTGACCGTCCCGAACCATCGCTTTTAGCCGGCGACGAAGCGCTTCGAGGTTATCTTCGGTCTCGAGTTTTGCGGCACGAGCAATTTGCTCGTAACTTAACGGGCTATCGTTTAGGAGCGCCAATATCCACTCTCGACTCACGATCGGGTTGTCGTACTTCGACGCTTCTCTCGATGCGTGTTTGTCTTGTTTTTTCGTCATGCGTAGTAGGCTATCCTTTGCTCGTTCTGAGCTTATGCGTTGTTAGGTCAAGTATACGCGCTATTCTTGCAAATGTCGTAGGCGATTATCCGCACATCAATACCCTCGTAATTTAGGTCACTCAGTGTGACAAGCACAATGATCGAAGCTCCTCGCGACCCCCCACCCCCCAAAGGGGGATGCCAGTGAGTGGAAAGTTCCCTAATCTTGACATCATAATGAGAACTATAGATTGAATTAACTGGGACGCGGGTATGCAGCAACCAAAACTAACCACCGGCCAAATTATCAACATGTGCGTTGGCTTTATGGGAATTCAATTCGGCTTTGCTCTGCAAAATTCGAATGTTTCGCGAATCTTCCAAACGCTCGGTGCGGAGATGGATAATCTCGCGATACTGTGGATCGCAGCACCACTGACCGGACTGCTTGTACAGCCCATCATCGGCTACTTCAGCGATCGAACTTGGGGTCGCTTTGGCCGCAGACGACCCTATTTTATTGCAGGCGCTGTGCTCTCGGCGATCGCATTGTTTATCATGCCCAACTCACCCTACTTGTGGCTTGCGGCGCTGATGCTCTGGGTCTTAGATGCGTCGATCAACACGTCAATGGAACCATTCCGCGCTTATGTTGGTGACAACCTCCCACCCAAACAACGCCCACTGGGTTTTGCTATGCAGAGTTTTTTCATCGGCGTAGGCGCTGTGATTGCCAGCGCACTGCCTTGGATGTTGACTCAATTAGGCGTCAGCAACACTGCGGCTGAAGGTCAGATTCCGGACACCGTGATTTATGCGTTTTATATCGGCGGGATCGTCTTTGTGTCGGCCATCCTCTGGACAGTTGTATT
>JABXIR010000091.1 GCA_013372965.1 Gammaproteobacteria bacterium | reverse complement strand
CATGCCTTCGATGATTACACCGAATTAAAAACGACTTGGATTGAGTTCAACGACGACTTGTCGTAAGTAGGTCTAAAAAGAAAGCCGAGGCAAATTGCTTCGGCTTTTTTTTTGCGACTGTTTTCAGCTTTCGCGTTGTTGGGTGCTTGGCTGTATCGGTCGGGCACTCTAACTCTAGCTCTGACTAAGTTCCCGTCATAACCCGCGCACCCGACTCGCTCAACTAGAGGGCAGTATCCGAAAGTCTGTCGCCGAGCGCCTTAATTGCTTGGCTATCGATCTGACAGCAGCCCCCGATCATGATGCTTCGATCTCGGCATAGCTCGACTACTTGATCAATGAAGTCTTCGTTGGACTTCGCCTCCCACGTCTTAGTTACGGGGTCGTAGTTTTCGCCTTTATTGGGATACACGATGAGCGGCTTACGACTGCATTTCTCTATGGTAACGACTAAGTCAGATGCGAACTCTGGGTTAAAACAGTTGGCGCCAATGGCAACCAGGTTGGGTAGGTCGTTTAAGCGCTCGACGGCTTCACAAATCAGCGATCCATCGGCGAGGCGACTGGTATCTTTGCAACTTAACGAGATCCACATCGCTTGATCTGAGAACTCGGATGCGAGAGCAGCAATCGCGCGAACTTCATCAATACTGGGTATCGTTTCGATGGCAAAAAAGTCGGGGTGATGCTTAGCAAGAGTCGCAAATTTAGGGCGATGGAATGCTGCGAGGGCAATCTCGCCGATATCATACTCGCCGGTATATTCTGCGCCGTTCGCTAAATAGGCTCCATAAGGGCCGATACTGGCAGCCACTTGGGTGTTCCGATTTTTCGACGCCTCACGTGCAAGTGAGACACTTTGAGCAAATAGGTGGTCGATTTCTGGGTCGCTTAAGCCCAGCTCAGAAAGTCGTTGGGGCGTTGCTTGATAGCTGCACGTCGAAATAATGTCCGCACCTGCATTAACATAGGCCTGATGTGCTGCCTTTACGGCGTCTGGCGATTCAAGTAACGCCTTTGCAGTCCAAAGTACGTGGTTCAAGTCGATATCTTGCTTGCTTAACTCGATCGCGAACCCGCCATCCAGCAAGATGTGTTGTCCATTCAGCGCGTTAGAGTTCCAGTGGATCTGCTTCATGTCACTTATACGCTAATTCTTGAATCCAAACCTCGTCGACCCAATGCCATATTGAAGGCCAGTAAGTTTCGACGGATTCGAACTGTATGAAGAGCTGTACCTCGCCATCGGGACGAATAACGAACATGTCCTCTCCATATTCGCAGAGCGGGACGTGATCTCGAGGTATGCCATTGGCCCAAGCGTTAGCCGTGACCTCGGGGAGGTAGGTGTGTGAGCTTGGGTCGGACACGCTGACGGGTTCGTAACGACCGTAAGTAATGTGGCTGCATTCAAGTAAGAATGTTTTGAATTCGCGGCTCAAGGGCAGCAAAATCTGCTCTTCCGCGTCAACGATGTCGTCAAAGCACGCTTCTTCGAGTGGAACGGGCGTTTCTTCAGCGATTTCGTGAAGCTGTTCAATAATATCTTCCATAAAGGGTGTAACTCGGGCAAGTTCTTGAAGTTTTGTCGGATTGTCGTCAGTATGATTGATCTACACTAAATAACAATAATTACTAATACGTTAGAGACTGTGCCCATGGCAAATATTCTTACTCGAAGCGCGATGACATTTCTGTGCGCGCTCGGTATCACCGCTTGTTCGACCTCAAGTAGCTTTGAATGGCTTTCGCTCGCTTCGTGGACGACTTATGAGCTTAAAGAAGTGAACTCAAGTGAAGTGAATGTGTATTACTTCACGTCAGAAGACATCGCTGATTCAATTGATCTCGTCGTTCGGGAGAGTCGGACGGGTCGAGCAGAGGCACTTAATGTGACCGTCGTCGAAAAGCAGGAAGTCGTCCGCTCGACCTGGATGGGCGATCAAAAGTGTTACGCCTATCGCATGGTTATTTCAGATGACGGCGCTGAAGTTTTCCAGTACCTCCAAGATCATTGGTCGCGCTCAATCGAGATTAGAGCCCCTAAGGCCGAATCTGGTTTGGCTTGGTTGATCGGTTCTGAATCAGAAATCGTGGTCAGTGATTCTCCTGTCACGCTTGACGATTGGCTCGAAAACGCAAGATAGGCTGAACGAGTAATATAAGAGCTGTTGGTTTAGGGGCTTTTACGGTGGTCGCGACGGGCTGTTACCGTTATTATTGGGCGTTAATAAATCCACTAATGGTTTCCACAGATGATTTACCCCACCATCGAAGACTTTGTCGGCAAAACGCCACTTGTCAGACTGCAACGTTTATACACTGGGTCGAGTACGGTTCTTCTCAAACTCGAGGGTAATAACCCTGCGGGCTCTGTTAAGGACAGACCTGCGCTTAACATGATTCAGTGTGCTGAAAAAGAGGGTCACATCAAGCCGGGTGATACACTCATCGAAGCGACGTCGGGTAACACGGGTATTGCATTGGCAATGGCCGCTGCGATTCGTGGCTACCGAATGATTCTGATCATGCCCAACAATGCCACCACCGAACGTAAAGATGCCATGCGAGCCTATGGGGCTGAGCTTATCGAGGTCTCAGAGCAAGACGGTATGGAGGGCGCTAGAGACTTGGCTGATCGTATGGAGTCTCGGGGTGAAGGGGTGGTTTTGAATCAATTTGCGAACCGTTACAATCCAGAAGCACATTACAATGCAACGGGCCCAGAAATCTGGGAGCAAACGTCGGGTACCATCACGCATTTCGTTTCCAGTATGGGCACCACGGGCACCATTATGGGCGTGTCCCGTTATTTGAAGGAGCAGAATCCGGCGATTCAAATTGTTGGTTTACAGCCGCAAGACGGCGCGTCAATTCCTGGCATTCGTCGCTGGCCCGAGGCGTACCTTCCGAAAATTTTTGAACGTAATCGCGTGGATCAAATCATTGACATTTCGCAGAGCGAAGCCGAGGACACAATGCGATTGCTAGCGCGCGAAGAGGGTATTTTTGCGGGAGTGTCGTCCGGTGGTTCAGTGAGCGCTGCGATTCAGATCGCCGAAAAGAATCCCGGATCAGTCGTTGTCGCAATTGTCTGTGATCGCGGTGATCGATACCTGTCGTCAGGAGTTTATTCTTGAGTAAAGTGTGGCGGGCCCGTCAGTCGACAAAATCAAGCCAAGATCAAGTCGAACTCGTGATTCAGTCGCTGGGGCAGGACGGTGATGGTATTGGCATGGTGAAAGGCAAGCGGGTCTTTGTCCCGGGGACGCTTGTCGGTGAGCGAGTAAAAGTCGAAGTTTCGACGCCACTAAAGCGCCAAAACCGTGCTCGATTGATCGACGTTATAGAGCCGTGCGCAAGCCGACAAATTCCCAAGTGCGCCTTGTTTGAACGGTGTGGTGGCTGTCAGTTGCAGCACACAAGCATCGATACACAGCGCAATTGGAAACGAGACACGTTAGCCGACAATTTATCGAAAGCGGGTGTAGAAGTTGAACAATGGGTGGACCTCCCCGTGGGCCCAGAATTTGGCTATCGACGTCGAGCCCGTTTAGCCGTCGATTTGCGCCCTAAAACGCCACTGATTGGCTTTCGTGCGAAACAGTCTAATCAGGTTGTCGATGTGGCGCATTGCCCTGTGCTTACCGATCAGCTCAACGACGCGATTCGCTGGATTCGCTCTCTTGACCTTGAATTGCTGAAACTGAATCACGTTGAATTGTATG
>JABXIR010000053.1 GCA_013372965.1 Gammaproteobacteria bacterium | reverse complement strand
GACTTTCTGGAACACTTCAAATGCACGAGCGCCCGGTGCGCCATCACGCGGTGTCAGTTCAACTGCACCGACGAGGCCGTAGTTACGAATATCCATAACGTTTGGCAGGCCTTTTAGGCTGTGGACCGCATCTTCGAAGTAGGTGTGTAGCTCTTTAGCACGAGTAAACAAGCCATCGTTTTCGTAGATGTCCATGGTTGCAATACCAGCAGCACATGCAATTGGGTGCGCTGAGTAGGTGTAGCCATGGAATAGCTCGATGCCGTCTGGGCTTTCTTGCATAAAGGTGTCGTGGATGTCTTTACGAACGAATACGGCACCCATTGGAATGACACCGTTGGTCAAGCCTTTCGCGGTGGTAATGAGGTCAGGCGTAACATCAAATTCGTCCGCCGCAAACGTTGAGCCGATACGACCGTAACCGGTGATGACCTCATCAAAGATCAGCAAAATATTGTGCTTGGTACAGAGTTCACGAAGACGCTTGAGGTAACCCTTTGGCGGCAGAACGACACCTGCAGAGCCTGAGATTGGCTCAACGATAACGGCTGCAATGTTGGATGCGTCATGAAGGCCTACTAGGTCTTCAAGATTGTCAGCAAGCTGTGCGCCGTGGTCTGGCAATCCCTTGGTGAAACGGTTTTCTTCGAGCAATGTGTGCGGAAGGTGATCAACATCGAGCGTTTGACCGAAATTCTTACGGTTCGCCACAAGGCCACCAACCGAGATTCCGCCGAAGTTGACGCCGTGATAACCTTTAATACGACCAACGAGCTTTGCTTTGCCTGGCATGCCTTTTAGACGCCAGTAGTTACGAGCAATCTTAAGTGCCGTTTCAACCGATTCTGAGCCCGAGTTGGTGAAAAAGATCGATTCTAAACCCTTAGGAGCGATCTTTTTTAGGCGGTTCGCGAGTTCGAAACCCATCGGGTGACCCATCTGGAAGGTCGGAGCGAAATCGAGCTCCTCGATTTGGCGAGTGACGGCTTCCTTAATACGGGTGCGGTTGTGACCTGCGTTACAACACCACAGGCCAGCCGTACCATCGATAATTTCGCGGTCGTCATGGGTGGTGTAGTACATCCCGTCAGCTTTGGTCAGTAGTCGTGGAGCCTTCTTGAATGCTTTGTTCGCAGTGAACGGCATCCAGAATGCTTCCATTTCCTCGCGGCTTAATTCAATCGCCATAATGCTCTCCTAAACTGCCACAATCGTGAAACATTGATGCGGCATTGTTGTACTATGTTATGTAGTTGTAATGTGTTCGATTTAATTGACGCATACCTTAATTAAAATCGTGTTGGTGTTCAATATTTTTTACAGACTTTTTCGGGGTACTATGAACGAATTCTCTTTCAATATGGCTGCAGCCGCCTTGGTTATTGGTTTTTGGGTGTTTTACACACACTTTGCTCGGATACGGGCAAAGAATAGTTACAGCTTGTCTCGAGCGCTTCATCAAGAGCGAATTAGCTGGATGCTTCGCATGCTTAAACGAGATAATCGTGTTGCTGATACGTCCGTATTACGTGGTCTAGAGCATGGTGTGATCTTTTTTGCCTCATCGACCTTGCTGGTGATCGGTGCCTTGTTAACGATTTTATTCGGAGAGTCATCTGAGTTGTCCGATTTAACCGGTTTTGATCAAAACTTCTGGTTTTCGTTACCCATTGAACTCAAGTTAATGGTGATCTTGCTGATCTTCGTTTACGCCTTCTTCCAGTTTACTTGGAGTGCGCGTCAGTACAGTTTTTTCTCCGTTTTGGTAGGGGGCGCGCCGACGCATTCTGAGGTGGCAGAAATGGACGAAGCCACCGTTCGCGGAGTTGCTGAATCTATCGGCTATGTCGCTGATAGAGCAGGCCATGCATTTAATTATGGGCTGCGAGCCTGGTACTTTGCACTCGCTTATTCAGCGTGGCTGGTGTCCCCGTACGCAATGGTGGTGAGTGGGTTGGTAGTCGTGGCCGTTTTATATCGACGGGAGTTTCGCTCGCGCTCGCTCATGGCCATGGTACGTTTATTCGAATATGACCAAAAAATGTGATCAATTCGCAGAATGTTGAGCAAATGGTGTTGAAAAAAATTTACGGACAGGGTAGTTTTCTAATCGAACAACAATAAAAGATAATTCGAGTTGCCGCTTTTTATTCTAGAATTAGCGAATCCGCGTCGGCTCAGTGAAGGATTTTATGCCAACAAGCAGTCCATTAATCGGTGTTACTTGCGATCGTAGCAACGAAGCACCTCACCACTTACACCAAGTGGGTGAAAAATACGTTAAGTCCATCATCGATGGCGCGGAAGCAATTCCGGTGATCATTCCAGCATTACCAAGCCAGCTCGACATCGATGCACTGCTCGATAAGCTAGATGGTGTCATGATTACAGGCTCTTACTCGATGCTCGAGCCGCACCACTATAACGGCCCTGAAATGCCAAAGGGTACCTTATACGACCCAGCACGCGATGCGATGGCGATGGCGTTAATTCGCGGTGCAATCGAGCGAAAGTTGCCGTTACTGTGTATTTGCCGCGGGTTTCAAGAGCTAAACGTGGTTCACGGCGGTACCTTAGAACAGGAGGTTCATAATGTTCCGGGTATGCTCGATCATCGCGATGACAAAAGCTTAACTTACGAAGGGCAATACGCCCCGGTGCACGAGTTGCATCTTACACCGGGCGGTTTTCTTTCGTCATTAGGTCACGGTGATACCGTGATGGTAAATTCAATCCATGAGCAAGGGATCAAAGACCTTGGTGATGGGCTAGTGGTGGAGGGACGCGCTCCCGAT
>JABXIR010000271.1 GCA_013372965.1 Gammaproteobacteria bacterium | reverse complement strand
TGACGCAACTGTTCGAGTGCTGCAATTAATGTTCCCCAGTTTCGATGAGTCTCCGCAGAGTAGCTTTGTACCTCCGTATTGTAATACCCCCCAATTAATCCGCTTAATTGCCGAGCGGCCTTGCCACGTGGACAGTATTGTAGTTGTTCGACATCACGGAGAGTCTGTATTGCGACGCGCAAGTAGCGGCGCTCGTTGGATAGTTCGACTAAAAGGGTTCCGCCAGCATTCGAGTGGTAGATGGTTGCTAACAGAGATTCCAACTGTTCGCTGCTCAGAGTGTTTAGGTTGATCAGGTTGGATACTAATTGCGAAAACGCCAGCACGCCTTCGGTCGGATGACTCGCGTTGAAGGTCATCACCTGCCAAAACGATCGCCACTCGTCACTGGCGAACACCACATTACTGGCTAGCGTGGGCAGCTGGCGACGCTTTTCTTCTAAGGCGTCCTGAAGTGTCATCGATACCTCGTCATTCGAGAGCGATTGAATGCAGTTCGGTGCGAGTGCTATGAAATTCATGGTGTAGACCCACTCCTGGGACGGGACGCGAAGACGACCTAAGTTTGAATTTCGATTGGCGATGGTTTGATGTAGTTCGCAGTGTTTAATGTCCCACAGTTCAATGAGCGAGATACTGCTCGTTTCGATGTCTTCTTTGACCGAAATAGGGGGAATTCGAAATTCTAGAGGCTCGACTTTAGTGGGCGTTACCTGAAGCGTAGACGACAGTCTAGATACATAAGTATCCCATGCGTTTTCCTGCGTTTGGTTGCAGCCCACGGTCACTAGTAAAAGGGCAGAGAGTGCATATCTTGATAAATTCATAATTGATAATAGTTATCACTTGCAATGATTATGAGAATCGTTATCATTTGCGTTATTCAAATAATGAATCCTCGGAGTTAGTGTTAAGTATGTTCTCTAAACTTGTTTTGCCATCGACTATCGCAATGATTGTTTCAGCATCCGTATCTGCTAATGAACCGCTTCAGAAAGTCAGCTTCATTGAAGAAACCCTCGTTATTGGGCATGAGTCTCGAGCCCAGCAGATGTCTTCATCCGCCGAGGTTATCAGTGAGGCGGATCTAGAGCGGTTTAATGCTCGTGACATCAACAAGATTATACTTGACGCACCTGGTGTATACGCGGCAGCGGAAGAAGGCTGGGGCCTTCGTCCCAATATAGGTATACGCGGTTCTGGTGCTTCTCGATCATCAAAGATCATGGTTTTGGAGGACGGCATCATGGCGTCTCCAGCACCGTACTCTAATCCTGATGCATATTATTTTCCAACTGCGAGTCGGATGGTGGGCGTCGAAGTCTTAAAAGGTGCACCAATCCTCGAGTACGGTCCTTCGACTGTCGGTGGTGTACTAAACCTGGTCTCCGTTCAGATTCCTGAGGAAGGATCTGAAGGCGGTGTAACCGCAGAGCTGGGATCGTTCGGGACGCAACGCGGCCTCGTAAACTATGGGTTTAATTCAGAAAATATCGGTTTCGTGATCGAAGGTCAGCGTTTTCAGTCAGATGGCTTTCATCGCGTCGACCGCAGCGACAACGAGGGTGGTTTTGAGAAAAACGACTTTACCGCCAAGTTAACACTTCGTAGTGATGCCGCTTCGGAGCTTCAACAGTCACTGAATATTAAGTACCAATATGCGGACGAGAGTTCGGATATGTCGTATTTCGGTATCAGTGACGCTGACTTCGGAGCGGATAGCGACCGCCGATATGGTATCAGTGATCTCGATAATATGGATAACGATCGTCACAGTGCGGTGGTGAACTACACGCTGGCGTTCGATAACGGCCTGCAGCTGAGCGCGACGGCCTATCGTAATGAGTACAATCGAGACTGGTTTAAGCTGGATAAGATCAACGGCGTCGGCGGATCGTCTCTTTTTGATGAGATTAACTTTGGTGGAGCCAACTCGGCGTTGTATCAAGGTTGGGTAGACGGCACAACGGATGTTGATAATATCGAAATTAAACATAACAACCGCAGTTACGTATCTGAAGGTGTTCAGTTGCAGCTCAGCTACGACTTTAGCTTGGTAGGTATGGATCATTCGTTACGTGCTGGAATTCGAGATCACGACGATTCGATGGATCGCTTTCAGCCGGTTGAAACCTATCGACAAGTCAATGGTCAGCTTGAGTTCGTTTCGTCGACTCACGGTGCGGTTACCGGTTCAAATAATCGCTATGAGACCGGTGAGGGCAGGGCATTTTGGTTAGCCGATGAAATTCAGCTTACTCAAGATCTCAATGTAACCTTGGTCGCACGTCACGAAGAAATGGACGTATCACGCAAGACGTATTCTGATAACGATCGACAAAACCCACCGGCGCAGACTTCGAATTCGGCGTCGGAACTGTTGCTTGGCGCGTCGGTTGCTTATCAGCTCGATGACCACTGGATGCTACTCGGCGGTATTCAGGAAGGTATGACGCCTCTAAGTGGCGGTTCGACGCCACCGGACGCACCCGAGAAAGCGGTTAACTATGAACTGGGTTCTCGATACGTCAGCGAAGGTTTTAGTGCTGCTGTCATCGGCTTCTATTCCGATTACTCAAATACTGTACAGTACTGTTCGAATGCATACCCATGTGATAATGGTGATACTCAAGGCGCATACAGCCTCGGTGAGTCCGTTGTAAAGGGCGTAGAATTTTCTGCAGATGCGACGCATGAGCTGGGTGCATTCGTTGTGCCTGTCCATATTGCATACACCTTTACCGACGCAGAGATAACTGAGGGGCCTGGTGGTTTAGCGAGCGTCGTTGGTGATGAATGGGCGTATGTCGCACCGCATCAATTTTCAGCGACGGTAGGTCTTGAATCAGGTGGTGGTATGTGGGGCACGTACCTACGTGCAAGCTATGCGAGCGCGAGTTGCACCGAAACGGGTTGCAACCGCACCGGGGAAGCGTTTAAACAGACAGATTCCATTGCATCGATTGATTGGGCGAATCACTATGCGATCAATGATGAGTTGGATGTCTACTTAAATGTAGAGAATGTGCTGAGCGACGCCTCAATTGTTTCTCGCAGCCCTTACGGTGCGCGTGGAAATATGCCACG
>JABXIR010000273.1 GCA_013372965.1 Gammaproteobacteria bacterium | reverse complement strand
TGACGTACTATTTGCGGCCATCAATCTCGCTCGGTTAGCGGGTGTTAATCCCGAGCAAGCGTTACGCCGTTCTAACGAAAAATTTGTGACTCGTTTTTCGTTTATTGAAGCCGCGCTTAAGGAACAAGGACGATCATTGCACGAAGCATCATTGCAGGAAATGGATGAACTTTGGAACGAGGCCAAGGGCCGCAAAGCCAATAATCCCCTCAAACGTTAAAAATTCTGCTCCTTAAGGGGTGTTAAACCAACAGAATTTGGTTAGAATTCAGCTTTTCGTCTTTTTAAAACGTAAATGCCGCAATCGGCGTTTGCGTGATTTATTTTATAAGCGGTATTTTATAGCCGCAGGAGCAACACAATGCGAGTTATTTTGGTCGGTGCGCCTGGTGCGGGCAAGGGTACGCAAGCTCAGTTCATCACAGAACAGAAGGGCATCCCTCAAATCTCCACTGGCGATATGCTTCGAGCTGCCGTGAAAGCGGAATCTCCGCTCGGTTTGAAAGTAAAGTCTGTCATGGAGTCGGGTGGCTTGGTGTCTGACGACATCATTATCGATCTAGTTAAAGAACGTATCGCTCAGCCCGATTGCGCGAACGGCTTTTTATTCGACGGTTTCCCGCGCACTATTCCGCAGGCACAAGCACTCATCGATAACGGCGTTGATATTGATGTCGTGCTAGAAATTAAAGTAGACGATGAAGAAATCATTCGTCGCATGAGCGGTCGCCGTGTACATCCTGCATCGGGTCGTACGTATCACGTGGTTTACAACCCGCCAAAAGTCGAAGGTAAAGACGACGAAACAGGTGAGGCTCTCATTCAGCGTGAAGACGATCAGGAAGAAACGGTTCGTCACCGCCTTAATGTTTTTCATGAGCAAACTTCACCACTGATCGATTTCTATCAGAAGCAGTCCGAGCACGGGAAGTGCCGTTTTGCGTCGGTTGCAGGTGTCGGTTCTGTTGATGACATTACCGCAAAAGTGATGCAGGCGATTAACTAAAAGCCGCTCGAAGTATTTATTAAAGGCCCCTATAATAGGGGCCTTTTTAGTATTCGGAAGATAACATGACGACGATTCTCGCACTTGATACCTCAACCGATTATTGCTCAGTTGCGATTTGGCGCGAGGGACTGTTGGCCTCACGCGACGAACATCTTCCGCGTCAACATACTCGACAGTTGCTTCCCATGGTCGACGAGGTATTGCGCGAAGCCTCGATGTCGCTTAAAGATGTCGATGCCATTGCTTTTGGTGCAGGTCCGGGGAGCTTCACCGGGTTGCGCATTTGTTTGGGCTTTGCTCAAGGACTTGCCTACAGTGTGGACGTTCCGTTGATTCCAGTGTCGACCCTTTGTGCGGTCGCTTTAGCGGCATCAGAGCGATTCTCGGAGTCCGATGTAACCGTGCTACAAGATGCCCGGATGAACGAGCTCTATGTTGGTCATTATCGTGGAAAAACTGCCGCGCAAATTTCTCCGGTGAATCAAGATCGATTGCTCAAGCCGAACGACATCTCAGTCGACGCTTCGTCGTGGGTGGTCGGGGACGGGCTCGACTTGTTGTCGGATGAGCTGCAAGAGGCTCTTAAACCGCGTTACTTAGGTTCGGTGGCTCCCAGTGCGCGCTATATAGCCGCTTTGGCATTACCACTTTTTGAGTCTGGTGCAACAGTCCCTGCGCATCTTGCTGAACCGGTGTATTTAAGAAACGAAGTCAGTTGGCAAAAACGCGTCAAGAAGTCCGACGCAATCAACCCATAAAATCCTAATCATAACGAAGTTTTCTATGACCATAATTCAAGCAGTCTTTCTAGCCGTTATTCAGGGCCTAACCGAGTTCTTGCCGATTAGTAGTTCGGCACATCTCATCTTACCATCCCAGCTCTTAGGTTGGACCGACCAAGGGCTTGCTTTCGATGTGGCGGTTCACGTGGGCACATTGGTCGCCGTCGTATTTTACTTTCGTCATGACGTCGTGACCTTGTTCGGCGCTTGGCTTCAGTCTTTGCGAGGGAATCACTCAAGCGATAGCCGTATCGCTTGGTTTGTGATCTTTGCGACGTTGCCTGCCGTGTTGATCGGGTGGTTGTCGGATAGTTTTATCGAAGCGTATTTACGCTCCGGGTTGGTCATCGCTGCAACGACGATTGGTTTCGGCTTGTTACTTTGGTTGGCCGATGTGACGGGTGGACGTCGTCGAGAGCTTTACGATCTTTCGATAAAACACGCGTTAGTGATTGGCTTTGCTCAGGCATTGGCACTTATTCCCGGAACCTCTCGGTCGGGCATCACCATGACCGCTGCCCTGTTATTGGGCTACACACGCCAAACGGCGGCCCGTTTTTCGTTCTTTCTGTCAATGCCTCTGATCGCTGCCGCGGGTAGTTACGAAACGTATAAACTCTTACAAGAGCCAAGCTTCGATTGGAGCTTTATGCTGATTGGCGCGGTGGCGTCCTTCGTAAGTGCTTATGTATGTATTAAATTATTTATGTCGTGGCTCGATCGAATTGGTATGTTGCCGTTTGTCGTTTATCGACTGATTTTGGGTACCGTCTTACTTGTTATCTTGTTATAGGTGATCGTATGAAAGTAGCATTTCTAGGTTTAGGTGTGATGGGCTATCCCATGGCCGGTCATTTGGTCAAAGCGGGACACCAGGTCACTGTGTATAACCGAACAGCGAGTAAGGCCGAGTCTTGGGTTGGTCAGTTCGGCGGTGAATTTGCTGTTACTCCGTGCGATGCAGCGAAGGATGCCGACATCGTCTTTGCCTGTGTTGGTAATGATGATGACCTTCGTTCCATTGTTTTAGGTGACAATGGCGCATTGGCATCCATGAGCTCTGGAAGCATCTTTGTTGACCATACGACCGCCTCTGCGCAAGTGGCGAGAGAGCTGTCAAACATTGCGGCCAAGCATTCGGTCACGTTTATCGATGCACCGGTGTCTGGTGGCCAGGCGGGTGCGGAAAACGGCGTTTTGACGATCATGTGTGGCGGAGATCAGACCGCGTTTGATCGAGTCAAACCTGTCATGGACGCTTATGCACGCGAAGCTCGATTGCTGGGTGATGTGGGAGCAGGGCAGTTAGCCAAAATGGTCAACCAGATTTGCATTGCCGGAATCGTACAGGGCCTTTCCGAAGGCATTTACTTCGCTCAGAAAGCCGGATTAAACCCAAACGATGTGATTGAGGTGATTTCCAAAGGTGCGGCTCAGAGTTGGCAGATGGAAAATCGCTATCAAACGATGATTGAAGGCGAATATGATCATGGTTTTGCGGTTGACTGGATGCGCAAAGATTTGGGCATTGTGCTCGATGAAGCCGACCGTCAGGGAGCGACGTTAGCGTTAACGGCGCTGGTGGATCAATTTTACGCGGATGTTCAGCGATCGGGTGGCGGCCGCTGGGACACTTCTAGTCTGTTGGCGCGCTTACAGCACATTGACGCGGTGCAATTTTGACCTCGATTCTAGCTGCCGTACCGCCACTTGATTTAGAGCGCTGGCAATGGACGAGTGAAGCTGGGCTTGAAGTGAGTGGTTGGCGTTCTCCAAACGCCGGTCAAAATAAGCCCGTGTTGGTGTTTCTGCACGGCAACGGTTTTGCTCAAAAAATATATTCTCCGCTGCTCTCACTACTCAGCGTCGAGTTTGATTTGTACTTGCCGGAGGCACCTAATCACGGTGAGGCCCTGCAAACCAGTCGCTTTATTGGGTGGAACGCAACGGCCAAGTTGTATGCTGAACATCTCGACGAGGTATCATGCGAGTGGTCTGACTGGTACTTGTCGGGGCATTCATTCGGTGGTGTGGTTAGTATTTTGCTGGCGAACTACGTGATTCGAAAACCTCGGATGATGGTCTTGCTCGATCCGATTATTTTGCCACGGCCGTTGGTTTGGATGGCTCGATTACAGCGCGCATTTAAACTGACCCGATTTCATCCGATGGTGTCGATTACTCGAAATCGCCGCCGGAAATTTTCGTCTTACCAAGAAGCTTACGAGTACTTTGACGGGCGCGGTGCATTCAAGGGGTGGACTCGAGCCGCGCTTAGTTCGTACGTCATCCATAGCCTGAAATCCGATGATACTGGTGGTTTAACGTTGGTTACGCCTCCCAAAGCGGAGTGTGATATCTACAGCAGTTTCGCATGGGGTCTAAGACGCCACATTGGCGCGTTGTCGGTACCGTGTCGAATTTTACTCGGACGAAGTACCTTCAGTTACCAGCAACGCGCCATTAAGAAAGTGGTGAAGAAACATAAAGCAACGTCACTCGAAATGGTCGAAGGCGGGCATTGCTTTATGCAACAATTTCCTGAGGATACGGCATCACGTCTGCTATCCTTTGTAAAAAATAACGAAAACGAGGTCTCGTCATTCCTATGA
>JABXIR010000062.1 GCA_013372965.1 Gammaproteobacteria bacterium | reverse complement strand
GAAAACAGTTCGATGGCTTGGGCCTTGTTCTATCAAATCGTTAACATCGGTGGTTTTATTGGCCCGCTCGTTGCTGTTTACATGCGCCAATTGTCGTGGGACTACGTGTTCTATGCCTGTGCCGCCATTATCTCGCTGAATTTCTTGTTACTACTCATGTACAAAGAACCCGGCAAAGAAGAGCGTTTAGCCCGCCAAGCACGAGTTAAAAGCGGCGAGCTTAAACAAGAAGCCCTTTGGAAAGACGCGTGGCAAGAGCTAAAAAAACCACTCGTCGTGAACTACATGCTCGTTTTCGCCGCGTTTTGGTTCTTGTTCTTCTCGCTCTTCGATGTACTGCCGATACACATCAGTGAGTGGGTAGATACTTCGGTTATAGTCAACGACCTCTTTGGCGACGGTGGCACCGACAACGGCATCGCAATTTTCTTCCTCGGTATGAATGACGAAGGCACCCGAATTATGCCAGAAGGCATGCTCAACCTTAACGCCGGCATGATCATGATCTTCTGTTTCTTGGTGGGCGCCGTTGCGGCGAAGGTTCGTGTGACCACCGCGATGTTGGTCGGTTGTTTGCTCAGCGTAGTCGCGATTGCGCTGGTTGGTGCATTCAACACCGCTTGGATGGTGTTCATTGCCATCGCGACATTCTCGCTGGGCGAAATGATGATCAGCCCGAAGAAAAACGAGTTCATGGGTAACATTGCACCCGAAGGCAAAAAAGCCATGTATCTTGGCTTTGTCATGCTTCCACAAGGCATCGGCTGGGGTCTTGAAGGTTACTTCGGCCCTAAACTTTACGAGTGGTACGCGTCTAAAGAGGTGTTCTCTCGCGAGTTCTTAGTTGAGAACGGCATGAGCACGACCGACGTCGCCGCTATTCCTCACGGCGAGGCATTTACTCGCGCGGTTGAGTTTAGTGGTCAAACAGCCGAGTCACTTACGCAGTACCTCTACCAACTGCACAACGTCGGCATGGCATGGTATATCATTTCCGCGATTGGCATGATCTCAGCCGTGGGTATTTACATCTATGGCAAATGGTTGCTTCGATTAAAAGAGCAAAACGCCATCTAAACAGAAAGGCCACGTTGAACCAACGTGGCCTTTTTTACATGCGACGGTTATTACTCCCCGCCGTCGTCCTCTAGGTCTCGTTCTTCAATAACCTCTCGACGCTCGGCTCGATGACGCTCTCGACGCTGTTCCCATCGCTCGCGAACGGCTGCTTGTTCTTCGGGGCTCAGTTCCATAAACCACTCTCTAGCTCCACGCATCCGTTCACGAGCTCGCTGACGCTGCTCGGGCGTTAATTCGCGCATTCGCATTACCGCACGTTCAACACTGGCGCGTTCTTCGTCCGACATTTCGTTAACGCGTTCCAAGCGTCGTTCAACCCGTGCACGCTCTTCTGGGTTCATTTCTTCAAGTCGTTCGCGAATCACAACCGCTCTTTGATGCCGGATTTCTTCCATATGCCGTTGGATCTCGGCTCGCTCTCGGCGGTTTTCCTCTAACTGACGTTCGATATCCGACCGTTCGACGCCATCTGCCCCAGCGAGTTGACGCTCGATCTCCATCTGTTCTCGGACATTCTCTTCGAGTTGACGCTCTCCCTCGACTCTCGCTCGGTGGACCTCGACTCGTGCTCTGATCGATTCAAGGTGAGCCTCAAGCACATCTCGCTCCGCCTCACTGAGTTGCGAGTATTCAACACCGACAAGCTCATGGCGTTCTAGTAAATGGGTGCGGGCCATTGGAGGAATCTCGCTCCATACATCTTCAAGACTCGACAAGCGCTCGCGCTGAACGTCATTTAAAGAAGACCATTCCTGAGCTAGCGACACGGCGGGCATCACTATGCATGCCGCTAAAAATACTGCTTTCATATTACGCTCCTTACGATTTAGCCATTAACCGGCATCCAATTCTTGCTCACTAATCCACTGATAAAACTCGTAGTCAGCTAACACATCTGGGTCGATATCGGTATCGATAATGACCTCTTTTATTTCGATCGTGGCATTCGTCTCAACGGCGCTAAAATCACCGAACGAACCGCTCCATATGGTGCTGACCGTAAACACGGACACCACTGAAGCGAAGACCAATGACCGAGCGAAGCGAGACTTAGCGTTGCTTCGTGCGCTTAGCGCTAATCGACGGGCGTCCGCCAAACGGTTGAGCTCAGTATCCCGGATGTCATGATCGCGTTCGTTAAAATACTGCTGCGCTGCGCTGCGAAGATTGTCGTCCTTCATATCAGATCCTCCAGTTCGGTCGCTAAAAATTTTCGGGCCCGAGAAAGGTGCGTTTTCACACTTCCCTCACTGCACTTCATAATCTGTGCGGTCTCTTGGACACTGAACCCTTCTACCAGTCGATAGATAAACGCCTGCTGTTGTCGGGTGGGCATGTTAGGAAGCCGTGCTCTTATGAGCTCGAGTTGTCGCTCGAGTTCATAAACCTCACCAACGCAAGGCGCCGTATTAAATCTCTCAATGGTGTCCAGGTGAATCAATGGGAGGGAATCTACGAACAGCGCCCATCGAGACAGCTGCTTGTGCCGGCGGTGCCAATCAATAATCTTCGAATTTAACACTTTAAAAAATAGCGGACGCCATTCGTTCATCGGCTTTCTAGCGTATAGACTCACAAAACTCAGCATCGCTTCTTGAACAACATCAAGTGCATCGTGGCGCTCTTTCAAAGACAGTCGAGCAATGTTGAACGCGCGCTTTTCGATGACTCGTAAAAAATGATCCATCGAAAGATACGTATCTGTTTGTTGTGCTGGCAACGCTAAATTCATAATTAAGTAATCTTGCCGACTTTTTGGGCTTCGTTACTATTAGAACGCGAAACTTCGAATTTGGTTGACAAATAATTCGAAAAACTATGATTTTTTTGATTAAAAAAAAGGCCACCCTACTGGGCGGCCTTTTCGACTCGAATAAACGACTGTCGCGATTACGCCAGCTTTTCTAGAATGGCATTGAACGTCATGCTTGGACGCATCGCTGCGCTCGCCAACTTTGGATCTGGACGGAAGTAACCACCGATGTCCATGGCAACGCCTTGAGCGCTGTTAAGCTCATCGATGATCTTCGCTTCGTTCGCTTCCATTTCTTCAGCGATCGGAGCAAATTGCGCTTTCAGAGCGGCATTGTCGCTCTGCGCTGCAAGTTCCTGTGCCCAGTACATCGCAAGGTAGAAGTGTGATCCACGGTTGTCTAGCTCATTCACCTTACGTGAGGGCGACTTATTCTCATTTAAGAACTTCTCTGTCGCTAGGTCGAGTGCCTTAGACAACACGATCGCATCCGCGTTATCAAACGTCGCACCCAAGTGCTCAAGAGACACCGCGATCGCTAAGAACTCACCCAGTGAATCCCAACGTAAGTGGTTTTCTTTTT
>JABXIR010000029.1 GCA_013372965.1 Gammaproteobacteria bacterium | reverse complement strand
TCTCGTACTCGATGAGATTTCGGCTGAGGTTGATGAGCGTTTCGACGACGATGCACTGTGGCTTATCGGGCCGGGTACGACCACGCGAGCGTTCATGGAATATAAGGGGTTAGATAACACCTTACTGGGCGTCGATGTGGTTCAATGCGGTAAAGTCGTTCTCTCCGATGCGACCGCAAAGCAACTCGAGGTGCTTCTGGCCGATTGGCAGGGGCCAGTGCAAGTGCTCGTAACGGCCATTGGTGGGCAGGGGCATGTGTTTGGTCGTGGGAATCAGCAGTTTAGCCCAGCAGTGCTTCGCAAAGTGGGCAAAGCGGCGGTAACCGTGGTTATGACCAAAACGAAATTAGCAGGCTTAAATCATCGACCGCTCATTATCGACAGTAACGATGCCGAGCTGGACGCGGATTGGTCAGGGTTCATCGAGATCGTCACGGGATATCACGACCAGGTGATTTATCCGATTTCGAATGGCCTTTAGGCGAGTTCGATCGCCTTAAGTATCAAATTTGGTAGGATGCTAGGGGTTTCGAGCGCAGCGTGCAGTTGATCACACAGTCGTTCGCCCTCGGGTGATGTCCTTACGATCAAGGTGTTGAGCCCTTTCGCCGTCAGAACACATTCATCGAAGCTCTCTTGTTTTACTTGCTGAGAAAACCGCAGGTAGCCCTCTGATTCAAGCCATGCAATGGCTGATACTGCGCGCAGGTAACGGTCCGTCTTTAATCCAAACTCATCTTCGTGATCTGGGCCCACAATGTCATCGACATACAGAGTAATTTGTTTCGGGAACTGATCAAGCAAATACAGCCAAACACGAGCAACATCGGCACAAAATTCATCAATATTCAGTCGTGTTAGTTGAGTACTCATTTTCGATACCGTTGTAAGAATTCTCCGAACAGATGAATAGCATGGATCAATTCGTCCTCTGAAGGCAAGAAGACGAAGCGAAAGTATCGATTACTTTGCAAGTTGAACGCCGACCCTTGCACGATGAGAACGTGAGCTTCCTCCAAAAACGCTAATACGAGGTCTTCATCTCTCTCAGGTAGGTCGTATAACTCGTTACACACACGAACAAAGCAATACATGGCTGCTTGTGGAGTGACGAGTTCTACCCCCTCAAGGGCTTGAAATGCCTCAGTCGCTGCGAGTCGCTGTTGATAGAGACGTCCGCCTTCGGCGACTAATTGATCGATGGACTGTACGCCGCCCAGCGCGGTTTGAACTGCGAGTTGTGCTGGTACGTTGGAACACAGGCGCATTGAGCACAACATGTTGATACCCTCAATGAGATCACCAGCCTCAGACAAATCTCCCGTGGCGGTGACCCAACCCGAGCGAAAGCCAGCCAATCGATGACTTTTTGAGAGACCGTTAAAGCTCAAGCAAGGAGCCCGACGCACAAGGCTCGCCATAGGGATGTGTTGGTGAGGTGGATAGACGACCTTGTCATAAATTTCATCGGCGAGGACGACCAGTTGGTGTTGTTCTGCCAGATCGACTAACTTTCGGAGGCAATCTGCAGAGTAACACACGCCGGTAGGGTTATTCGGATTAATGACCACAATGGCACGTGTGCGTTCGCTAATTTTGGAGTCAACGTCGGTGGTATCGGGCTGCCAATTGTCGCTCTCATCACATCGATAGTGGATAGGTACCGCACCGGTAAGTGTGATCGCGGCTGTCCAAAGCGGATAGTCGGGTGCTGGCACCAGTACTTCATCGCCCGGATTAAGCAAGGCCGATGTAATAAGAGAAATTAACTCTGATACGCCGTTGCCGAGCCAGATGCGATTAATATCGCAATCGATGTGGCGTAGTTGAAGGTTCTGCATAATCGCTTTGCGAGCACTGAATAGCCCGTGAGACGGAGCGTATCCGTCGGCTTCTCTGAGGTTCTGTATGACATCGACGTGGATTTCGTCCGGCGCAAACAAGTTAAACTCAGCTGGGTTGCCGATGTTGAGCTTGAGAACTTTGTGCCCTTTGGCTTCGATCTTCTGCGCGGCTTCAAATACCGGACCTCGGATGTCGTAGCAGACATTGTGGAGTCGATTTGATTTTCGATAGCTCATTGCTCGCTCGCTTGTAGTGACGACCTAAGGAAGTTAACGTATCCTGATGCTATCGTTTGTAGGGTGAAATCCCAATTCGGAAATGGAATTGCAGTTATGACAAACAGACCCGACGACCTTAAACATCGTCTCAGTGAAGTTCAGTATCGCGTGACGCAAGAAGCCGCAACGGAGCGCCCGTTCACGGGAGAGTACTGGGATCATTGGCAAGGCGGCCAATATAAATGCATATGTTGCAACGAGCCGCTATTCGATTCAGCCAATAAGTTCGACGCCGGCTGCGGTTGGCCGAGCTTTGATCAAGAACTCACCAAGGGCAAAGTGGAAGAGCGTTTTGATAGTTCTCACGGAATGCGGCGCACCGAGGTTGTGTGTGCAAATTGCAAGGCACACTTAGGGCACGTTTTTCCTGACGGGCCGACTGAGACCACCGGTATGCGCTATTGCATTAATTCGGCCTCACTAAGCTTTAACGGTAATGAAAGTGATGACTAACTCACTCAGTTACCAGCGGATCTATGATAGCGCTCTAATGCGATTCGGAGGCGATAAGCAGCGTCTCGAAGCCAGTTTGCCCAAACCGTTGCCATTCGAACAGTTGCTCGATACTCCGGATTCGGTCTTTCTTAGCATTATGACTCGGCGTGTTTTTCAAGCGGGCATGAAGCACAGCGTCATCAATGATCGATGGCCCTACTTTGAACAGGTGTTTGATGGCTTCGATGTGTCTCATTGTGCCATGTTATCCCCCGATGATATCGAGCGATTTATGCAAGATAGTGGCTTAATTCGACATCGCAGAAAGTTGGCTTCTATTCCTCAAAACGCCACCATGATGTTAGCGTGGCGCAAAGATTATGATACCGCTGCACAGTTCCTAACCAGCTACCCCAAGCACCGAGTAGTTGAGCTCTGGATTTATTTAAAGCGGCACGGTGCTAGCTTGGGTGGGAATTCAGGTGCGCGTTTCTTGAGGATGGCGGGTATCGACACTTTCTTGTTAGCGGACGACAATATAGCGGCTTTGGAACTTCACGGGTTGGTTACTAAGGCTCCAAGCTCGCAGGCTGATTGGCGGCGTGTGCAAAAGTTGTTTTCAGATTGGGCATCGGAATCTGGCCGCAGTTTAGCTGAGGTTAGT